>CAKPVL010000033.1 GCA_934193545.1 uncultured Granulicatella sp.
TATCCTATACGGTTTTTTCACTCGAAAGGACGAAAATTAAATAAAAACTCTATTGTATTCAGGATGTAGGAGGACTATACTAAATCTAGTTAGTGTGTTTTTTAACAAAGTGTATTAGGGGGAATTAGGGTGAAGATTCAATCGAATTGGAAATTGGGTTTATTAGTAGTCGCTTGCGTTTCTTTGGCAGCATGTGGGGGACATAAAGAAGAGTCAAAAGCGACAACAGAGACAGTAGCGAGGGTTACAACGGTTGAAACGACGACAGTGGCACCTGCGAAGTTGCCGGATTCGTTACTTCCGTTTAAGAAGGAAAAACAATTGGTTTTG
This sequence comes from uncultured Granulicatella sp., assembly GCA_934193545.1. GTDB lineage: Bacteria > Bacillota > Bacilli > Lactobacillales > Aerococcaceae > Granulicatella. The sequence continues at coordinate 331 of CAKPVL010000033.1, forward strand.
GGAGACCTTGATAAATTAGAGCGTTCGACATCTGCTCATATTCAACTGAATATCAAAGATAAACCGAAAGCAAAAAGAGAACCGAAAATCAGTGTGGATCCGGTTGGTTGGCATAACTACAAGATGCCGATTGATGATTCAGGAAGTGGTAAAGAAGCGTGGTTGATGAATCGCGGGCATTTAGTCGGATATCAATTCAGTGGGCTTGATAATGAATTACGTAATTTAACACCAATGACAGCCCTGTTAAATACAGGTAGTTTGTCCGATAAGGATTCGGCAAACCAAACCGCGATGCTTTTCTATGAAAATAATCTTGCGGATTGGATTAATGCTCATCCAAATGATTGGTTGGATTATAAAGTAACGCCAATTTACGAAGGGGATGAACTCATTCCACGAAAAATTGAGTTACAGTATGCTGGAATAAAGAGCGATGGAACTTTGATGAAGATTTCTTTTGGTACAAAACAAGAGAACATCGATAAAGACGGCGTGACTCATGTGACTCTTGATAATACTTCGCCAAATGCAAAAATCGACTATGCGACAGGAAATGCGGAGCCCTTATTTGCGAAGAAGAAAGTAGAAACAACCGTTGTACAGACAGAAGCCGCTACAGAAGCGACTGTGAATCAAGAAGAACAGCGCACAGTTTATGTAGCTAAAAAAGGAAAATCGGATGTGTATTGGTATGTGAAAGAAAATATGCCATCGAATACAAACTGGGGAAATGTTGTGGAAATGACAGAAGCTCAGGCGAAAAGCTTAGGGAAACGGCATAGTTCTAAAGAACACTATAGGCCATAAGTAAAAGGAGCACCACACAATCGTGTGGTGCTCCTTTCGTTTAATCTTCCTTCACTAAATACCCTAGTTTGTCGAGGGCGTCTTCGATATAGTCGAGGTCTTGTTGGTTTTCGGCTTCTACTAGATGATAATGCACACCGTCTGTTAGCGACGATAGTGGGCGAAAATCCGATTGGTGGATTTGCTCCAAGAAGTGCTGAACGTCACGGCGACAGGTCAGCTTCACGAGTGTTTGGATTTCACCATAGACTGGATGGTCGATTTGAATATTTTGGACGCGACCTCCATTATCGACAATGGCTAGAAGTTCAGTTTCGATAGCCTCGGTATCGTGTTTGACCTTGAAGAGGCGATGAACGTACGGCGAACTCTCTTGCTCCTTGTAGACATATCCGCGGTTTGTCGATAGAATCGTGGCCCCATCAGCGCGAAGAAGTGCGATGTCTTGCACGATAATTTGTCGTGTCACGTGGAAATGTTCCGCCAGGCTTTGACCATTGAGAGGCTTTGGCGCGTTTTTCAGTAGTTTTAGTAGTTCAGCTTTTCGTTCTTTTGGCATAGTGTCCCTCTTTTAACGTCTTTTTTGTAAAACTTTATACACCGCTAGTGCTATTTCATAGTCTACCATACTGTGAATCACTGTACCAAATCCGACTAGGACGAAGAGGACGTAAAACATGCTTTGAAGATCCGTCCCTGAAACGGAGTAGAAGAGCACGCAGGCTAATACTTCGCCGACTGCGTGAATGAGCGCCAATACGAAGTTGAAAATCCATGACGCTTTGCGGTTTTCTAGCGTCTTTGGATATTTTTGTAGGAAAAAGGCTCCGAGTGTCGCAAAGAGAATATGCGAAAGCGCGCGGAAAACGATGACGAGCGGGTATGCCCCGGAAATAAAGAATCCATAAGAGGATCCTAGAACAACGAAGATGGCCATCCACGGATTGATAAACATCGCGATAAAGATTGCAACGTGGCTTCCAAGTGTGTACGAAGCTGGTGGAATCACCAATTTTAGTGGCATCGCGATAGGAATGAAGATGGCAATCGCGGTTAATAGTGCGGTTAGTGTCATAAAACGAACATTTTTCATCAGAATAAAACTCTCCCTTTGTTTACTGTATATACAGTAGTATAGTTCTGTGTATACAATAAATCAATAGGGAAATTCAATTTTTTTCGCTTAAATTTCGCTCATAATTCGCTTGATTTGATAAATAAGTACCAGTAAAATAGAAAAAAGAGAGGTGAGACGGATGCAAGTGAATTTTCAAATTACAGAAAAGATGTTGGGACTAGTGCATAATATTGCGGAACTCCTGACGAAATATTCCATCGAGAAACGTCCGCTATTATTGCGCAAGGAAAATCGAATTCGCTCGATTCAGGCCTCACTAGCAATCGAAAATAATAGTCTGACGCTGGAACAGGTAACAGATATTATTGAGGGACGCAGGGTGCTCGGGCCACCAAAGGATATTCACGAGGTGCAAAATGCGTATGAAGCATATGAACGCGTCTTTTCGATGAATCCGTATAGCGTGGAGGATTTTCTGGAGGCACACCGCTTGTTAACGCACGACCTTGTGAAGCATCCTGGACAGTTTCGTTTGAGTGATGTCGGCGTTTATGATGCGAGTGGGCGAGTGGTTCATGTGGGCGCACGTCCGCAGTTTGTTCCAGGGCTCGTGGAAGACTTATTCGCCTGGGCTAAGAACAGTGATTTGCTTGCTTTAGTGAAATCGTGTTTCGTTCATTTTGAGTTGGAAATCATTCATCCGTTTGAAGATGGGAATGGTCGCATGGGCCGCTTATGGCAAAGCCTTATCTTAAGCCGGTGGAATCCGTTATTCGAATGGCTCCCAATTGAGTCCGTGATTCATGCCCATCAGCAAGGCTACTATGACGCACTCGCCATCAGCAACAAGGAAAATGATGCGACAGTTTTTGTCGAGTTTATGCTTGAAGTGATTTTGGAAACATTGGAAGAAGTGAAAGTACAAGGCCGTATCGAAGAAGAAAGTGATAATTATGTCGTCTTGCCATCGTTAAAGCCAAAAGAACGCGAAGTCTTTGAACAAGTGAGCAGTTATCTAGAGAAGTATGGCAATATCGGTAATCAGCAGGCGCAAGAGTTAACTGGGCTCAGTGCCGCCACCGTTCGACGCTACTTATCGCTGTTCGTGGAAGTAGGGCTGTTGACATCAAGCGGAAGCACAAAAGGAAAACTCTATTCATTGAAATAAGAACACACGAAAAGGCGCTCATCTGAGCGCCTTTCGTTATTTTTTTAAGGATTGAATTTGTTCAAGGATAAAAGCTCCTGTTCTTAGGAAAGTCTCATCTGAAATTTTTCCGTTTTTTTGTTTTGCTAAATATAAGTAGAACTGTACAGGTTCTGTTTCATCTAAATCGATTAATTGAATATCCTCAAATTTTAGGAAGTCCACAAGAATTCCGATGGTATTTTTTTCTTTAATAAAGTTTTCAAAGCCTTGAATGTCGCTGACCTCTGCTAAGACATTTGGAACAATATCATAGGCATTCATAAATTTCCAGAAGACTTCGTTATGAATAAAGTGTTCATTAAACAGAACGAATTCTTCTTGTTCTACTTGTGAGAGATGTACGTGTGAAGCTTTGGCTAAAGGATGCTTCTTAGAAACGGCTAATTTAAAAGGAAACGTTGCGATTTTCTTCAAGTCATGTTGTTCACTATGAACTTCTTTGCAAGTACCGAATAAGGCAATATCAAGACGATTTGAAGCGATCTTCTTCGTAATTTCCTTAGATCCATCTTCTAGTAGGTTTATTTCCGTTTCAAAAATATCTTCAAGAGAAGAGAGATGCTTTGTTAAGTCGAAGAAACGAGAAAGTGCGGCTGTAATCCCAATCTTCACTCGTCCGTCATTGAAGACTTTCAAAGCAGCTTTACCCATTTCGAGTTGCTGCATGGCGTTTTGTGAGTACTGTCTGAAAATCTCGCCTTCTTTTGTCAAAGAAACTTTAGTGTGTGATTGGTTTCTGACAAACAGCTGAACGCCGAGTGCTTCTTCGAGAGCTTTGATGGCGTAGCTAACGGTTGGTTGGCTGACCTTGAATTTAGCAGCTACTTTCGAAAATGATTTTAAACGGCATAATTCGTTGAAGTACTTAAGTTGTTGAAGTTTCATGGTTGCTCATCCTCATATATAATTTTTTTATAACCTGACCTCTGTTTGACTATGCTATAAGTTATTTTTTAAAATGTCAATCGTAAAGAAGGCTGAACGATTGATATAACTTTTTATGGTGAATAGAATTAATCTCGTTTTATATATTTATTGTAAAATAAGTGATATAATTAATTATATCAAAATTCTCATTCGTTTTGAGAATATACAATCGAGCGTCAATGTAAAATTGAAAGAAGGTGTTTGCTTACCAAAGGCGATAATGATAGTTCCTTTAGAAGACGAACACTTGAAATCTGTCTATGTCGAGTCTTCTAGAGAATAGAAGGCTTTTTTATTTATATACTCACCTAGACAGATGAACGACTTTACACCTGAGTATATAGTACAGTTTCATCAACAACCATTTAAGGAGGAATCACCATGCGTGGACACGAAATTTTAAACAACCCTTTCAAAAATAAAGGGACAGCATTTACACCAGAAGAACGTCAAGAATTAGGGTTGGTAGGGTTATTACCACCGTACGTTCAAACATTAGAAGAACAAGCAGCGCAAACCTATGCGCATATGCACCAAAAAGCAAACGACCTTGAAAAGCGTCTTTTCTTAATGGAAATCTTCAATACAAACCGTACTTTATTCTACTATTTATTCTCACAACACTTAGAGGAGTTCAACCCAATCGTGTATGACCCAACAATTGCAGACACGATTGAAAACTATAGCGAGCTCTTTGTGGATCCACAATATGCGGCTTACTTAGATATCAACCATCCAGAAAATATCGAAGCAACCTTGAAGAATGCGGCAGGTGACCGTGATATTCGTTTAATCGTTGTGACGGATGCAGAAGGAATTCTTGGAATTGGTGACTGGGGTACAAACGGTGTGGATATCTCTGTTGGTAAATTAATGGTCTATACTGGAGCAGCCGGAATTGACCCAGCAAGCGTTCTTCCATTAGTGATTGATGCTGGAACAAACCGTCAAAGTTTATTAGAAGATCCAAATTATTTAGGAAATCGTCATGAACGTGTTCGTGGTGACCGCTATTATGCCTTTATCGACCAATTCGTTGAAACAGCAGAACGTCTTTTCCCTAAATTATATTTACACTGGGAAGACTTCGGACGTGGAAACGCAGCTAATATCTTAAACAAATACAAAACTCAAATTCCTACCTTTAACGATGATATTCAAGGTACAGGAATTGTAACCCTTGGTGGGGTGTTCGCGGCAATGGATATTGCCGGTGAAAAATTAACCGATCAAGTGTACTTATGCTACGGTGGAGGAACTGCTGGAGCAGGGATTGCTTCTCGTGTTCTTCGTGAAATGGTCGTTGATGGTCTTAGCGAAGAAGAAGCTTATAAACGTTTCTTCATGGTGGATAAACAAGGATTGTTATTCGACGATATGGACGACTTAACTCCTGAACAACGTCCTTTTGCGAAAAAACGTAGTGATTTTGCAAATGCTGATAAACTAACAGATTTATTAGAAGTTGTGAAAACTGTTAAACCAACTATCTTAGTCGGAACTTCTACTCAACCAAATACATTCACAAAAGAAGTGGTGGAAGCGATGTGCGAAAATACAGAACGTCCTGTGATTTTCCCATTATCAAACCCAACAAAATTAGCTGAAGCAACTGCTAAAGACTTAATTGAATGGTCTGATGGAAAAGCATTTGTTGCGACAGGAATCCCTTCTGATGATATCGAATATAATGGTGTGAACTATGTAATCGGTCAAGCCAACAACGCATTAATCTATCCAGGACTTGGATTAGGAATGCTAGCTTCAGAAGCAAGCTTATTAACGGATGAAATGATTGGGGCTGCAGCTCATGCCTTAAGCGGTATCGTGGATATCACAAAACCAGGCGCACCTGTATTACCACCATTCAAATATGTGGCAGAAGTGTCACTAAAAGTGGCTACAGCAGTCGCTAAAAAAGCACAAGAACAAGGTCTAGCACGCGCAGCTGAACAAGATATGGAAAAAGCCGTTCGTGAATTTAGATGGACACCAAAATATTAGGAGGTGATGTGAATGTTATTTCTAACATCTCTTGAGTCCATTGTTCCGATTATTGCACTGATTGTGCTCGGATATTTCCTACAAGTAAAAGGCTGGTTCCATGATGATTTCGGCAATGATTTGTCTAAATTAATTATGAATGTGGCCATGCCAGTATCAATTTTTGTTTCCGTGTTAAAGTATTTAACGCTAGAAAAGTTGATTAGCTTATCAGGAGGACTCGTTTATACATTTGTTGCTTTCGCTCTTGGATATATTGTGGCATTTTTAAGTGTCAAAGCTTTTAAAGTAGCACCAGGACGAAGAGGAACAGTCATTAATACATTCGTCAATGCGAATACGATTTTTATTGGATTACCTCTGAACATCGCGTTGTTCGGTGACGATGCATTAGCTTACTTCTTGATTTACTATATTACAAATACGATTTCTACTTGGACATTAGGTGTCTTCTTGATGACGAGTGACAGTAAGAGTGGGAAGAAGAAACAAGAATCTCATTTTGATTGGAAGAAATTACTTCCAGCACCATTACTCGGATTTATTGTTTCAGTAGTCTTCTTGATTATTAATATTCCACTTCCTAGCTTTGTATCAAGTACATTAGGCTATGTAGGAGGATTAACCACTCCATTATCACTTGTATACATTGGGATTGTATTAGCTAAAGCAGGTATTAAGACGATTCGATTTGATAAAGATAGTATCGTAGCATTAGTAGGACGTTTTATCGTTGCCCCAGTATTAATGTTTGCGGTTCTTAAATTGATGGCACCTGGAATGGTTACTGCAGAATATCAAACGTTTATGATTCAATCTGCAACGCCTGCCTTAGCAGTGCTACCGATTTTAGCCAATCAAGGGGATGGGGATGTCGAATTCTCAACGAATATTGTCACTTTGAGTACAGTTCTATTTGTTATTGTCATTCCAATACTCCAAACAATTATTGGATAATAGGGTTTCCCGGCTGAAAAGCTGGGAGCCTTTTTTATTTTTAAAAGTTTGTTTGTAGCCAGTGATTTCTTGAAAAAAACAGCGTGGTACTATACTATTAGAAGGTAGAAATTCAAAGAGCAAGGAGCTTATTATGAAACAAAAATTCGGAATTATTTTAGCTGCGGGTAAAGGAACTCGTATGAAATCTTCTCTTTACAAAGTAATGCATCCAGTATGCGGCAAACCAATGGTAGAGCACGTTGTGGACCAAGTTGAAAAAACTGGAGCTACTGAAATCGTAGCGATTGTTGGACATGGTGCAGAAATGGTACAAAACCATCTTGGAGACCGTGTTTCTTATGCCGTTCAAGCAGAACAATTAGGAACAGGACATGCGGTGTTACAAGCAGAATCTCTTCTAAAAGGAAAAGAAGGAACAACGATCGTTATCTGTGGAGACACTCCATTATTAACAAGCGAAACTCTTTCAGCTTTAATGGAAGAACATGAACGTACAGGCGCGAAAGCAACGATCCTTACAGCGATTGCCGAAGATCCAACTGGATACGGCCGTGTGATTCGTGACGCTGACGGTTCTGTTCTTAAAAATGTAGAACAAAAAGATGCCACTCCTGAAGAACAACAAGTAAAAGAAATCAACACGGGTACTTACTGCTTCGATAACGTAGCTCTTTTCAGTGCTTTACACGAAGTTGGTAACGACAACGCTCAAGGCGAGTACTACTTACCAGACGTATTAGAAATCTTGAAGAAACGTGGAGAAGTGGTTTCTGCTTACCCAATGAAAGATTTCGACGAAGGAATGGGCGTGAACGACCGTGTAGCTCTTTCTAAAGCTGAAAAATACATGCGTAACCGTATCAACGAAGAACATATGCGTAACGGGGTTACTTTCATCGACCCAGAAGCAACTTATATCGAATCAACTGTTCAAATCGGTGCGGACACTGTGATTGAACCAGGTGTTGTCTTAAAAGGCAAAACAGTCATTGGTTCAAACTGCTTCATCGGAGCACACAGCGTAGTTCGTGATAGCGTGTTAGAAGACGGCGTTCGTCTTGTAGCAGCAAACATCGAAGAATCTCATATGAAACTAGACAGCAATGCAGGACCATTTGCACACTTACGTCCAAATTCTGTTTTAGGCGAACGCGTTCATGTGGGGAACTTTGTAGAAGTGAAGAACTCAACGCTTGGTGCTGATACGAAAGTAGGTCACTTAACATACATCGGGGATGCCGACCTTGGCGAAGATATTAACGTTGGTTGCGGAACTGTGTTTGTAAACTACGATGGTAAAAATAAACACCGTGCGACAATCGGTAGCCATGTATTTATCGGATGTAATGCCAATATCGTTGCGCCAGTTACAGTGGGCGATGATGTATTTATCGCTGCAGGTTCAACGATTACTGAAGATGTTCCAGCTGGAGCACTTGCGATTGCGCGCAGTCGTCAAGTAAATAAAGAAGATTATGCTTCAAAATTACCATCTGCTCAAAAAGACTAAAATTTTTTCCAAAAATTTTTAGCAAAAATATTCAAAATTTAAACAAAACACGGTATGATAGTACTATAAAATAAACTTCGGGGGTTATCATTGTGGAACATTATTCCGATCCTAATTTAAAAATATTCGCTTTAAGCTCAAATCGTCCTTTAGCGGCAAAGATTGCTGAAGAAGTCGGTTTAGAACTTGGTAAAGTTTCTGTCACACAGTTCAGCGATGGTGAGATTAAAATCAATATCGATGAAAGTGTACGTGGTTGCCATGTGTATATCGTTCAATCAACTTCTTATCCAGTAAATGATAACTTAATGGAGTTATTAATCATGGTAGATGCTTTACGCCGTGCGAGTGCAAAAACAATTAACATTGTTATTCCTTACTATGGATACGCTCGTCAAGACCGTAAAGCACAATCTCGTGAACCAATCACAGCAAAATTAGTTGCAAACATGATTACTCAAGCCGGTGCAGACCGTGTGTTAACACTTGATTTACACGCTGCCCAAATTCAAGGGTTCTTCGACATTCCAGTGGACCACTTATTAGGAGCTCCACTTCTTGCGAACCACTTCTTAGAAAACAACTTCAAAGATAAAGATATCGTTGTTGTATCTCCTGACCACGGTGGGGTAACTCGTGCTCGTAAAATGGCTGAGTTCTTACATGCACCAATCGCGATTGTTGATAAACGTCGTCCAAAAGCAAACGTGGCAGAAGTCATGAACATTATCGGTGAAGTAAAAGGAAAAGTTGCCGTATTAATCGACGACATGATTGATACAGCTGGAACAATCACACTTGCTGCACAAGCAATCAAAGATGCAGGTGCTGAAGAAGTGTACGCTTGCTGTACGCACGCCGTATTATCTGGCCCAGCGTTAGAACGTATCAACAACTCAGTGATTAAAGAAGTAGTTGTAACAGACTCAATCGAAGTTCCTGAAGAAAAAACAGGTGGCAAGATTGTTCAAATCAGCGTAGACCAATTAATGGCGGAAGCAATTCGTCGTATTCACGAAAACCGCTCAGTGAGTCCGTTGTTTATCGAAAAATTTACCATTTTAGATTAATAAAGAATTAGTAAAATAAATGAGTCGAGGCTATGGTCTCGGCTCATTTTTGTTTATACTGAATCTAACATAAAGGAGGTTTTCATGAAACGAAAAGTGTCAAACAAAGCAGGGTGGTTTACCCTTATCTCATTTATTTGTTCGGTGATTACACTAGTGACGTTTGATGAGATGGATTCATCTGTAAAAACTATTGAAAATATGGACGAAATCGGTGCAGCTATTTTAGTGCTATTTTCAGCGATGACCATCGGCGGAATCTTCTGGATGGGGATTAATTATTGGCGCAAAACGTGTCTAGAAATTGAGGAGTTGCAACATACATCGGCTACTCCTGAAACGATTGAAGACTATTACAGAGCAACCGCAAAGGCTGTTCGCAAGGTTGGCTTTTCTGCCATCATATTGGCGCTCATGATTGGAGTGTTCTCGCATTTCAATAGTATTATTGAAGTGATTGGTTTGGTGGTGTTCCTATTTGGAATTTGCATTTGCTTATTATCGCTTGCGCCAAGATCGCTTGCAAAACAAATTCAGAAACAAAATATTCGATAATTATTGGAGGTCTTTCATGAAACTAGAGAAAGCAAAAAGTATTGCAGAAGTCTTGATGTGGCTAGGATTAGTGCCACAATGGATTTTCGCGACCAGTCGTGGCGTCCCAGGAGGGCTGTTGATTGCCATCTTTATTATGCCGATTTTCATGATTATGACGTTTGTTAGTTTCATGATGCACATTTTTATTGCGGTAGAAGAAAAATCGTTTAAAAATACTTGGTGGCAACTACTGATTACAGGGGCTTGGTTCATTTTTCAGGCATTGTTAGTCACTGGAGTGATTCACATTTGGTAAGTAGAGGTTTAGGAGGCAGAGTTTTATGGAAGCACGATGTTTTGAAAAACAACCAGGGTTAGTAAAAATGCATAAAGTCGCTACTGTCTTGATGTGGATTTCGTGGGCTCTTTTCTTTGTGGCGATGCTAGGAACGTACAATTTTTTCTTAGCAGGGGAACAACTACTCCTTGTGATGCTGTCTATTATAGCAGTGGCGGAAGTGGGGTTCCTTCTCAGTTTCTCATTGTTTAGTTGGATTTCATTTCAACTAAAAACAGTGAACGAAACGGGATGGCAGTTAGCCTTGACAGGGGGATTTTTGATTACATTCTTGATGTTTACATTGAGACTCCTTTAATAAGGGGAATCAAATGCAAGAAGGCGCGGGTTATGGTACAATAATCCGGCAAGAAATAAGTGAACTTAGCGCACGAGTCGCACTCACTATTGGTGATGCAGCTCGTGCTTTTCGATTGAGTTAGAAAAAGTCGTTCACTTGATAGACGATTTAAAGATTGAAAAAGGAGATTAAGATGAGTTTCAAAATTGGAGATATTCAAATTGATAATAGCGTAGTTGTGGCCCCAATGGCTGGAATTTCAAACTCTGCTTTCCGTGTCACTGTAAAAGAATTCGGTGCTGGTTTAGTGGTTTGCGAAATGATCAGTGACAAAGGGATTCAATTTCGTAATGAAAAAACATTAAGCATGCTTCATATCGAGCCAAACGAGTATCCACTCAGCGTTCAAATTATGGGTGGGAACAAAGATACTTTAGTCGAGGCTGCGAAATACGTAGCTGAAAACACAGAAGCGGCGATTATTGATATCAACATGGGATGCCCTGTAAACAAAGTCATTAAAGCCGAAGCCGGAGCGAAATGGTTACTCGACCCAAATAAAGTATACGAAATGGTTGCGGCGGTTGTAGATGCAGTCGATAAACCTGTGACCGTGAAGATGCGTACAGGATGGGACCACGAGCATTTATATGCGGTGGAAAATGCCCTTGCTGCAGAACGTGCAGGTGCTAGTGCTGTTGCGATGCATGGCCGTACTCGTGTTCAAATGTATGACGGGAAAGCCGACTGGGAAATCCTTGGTGAAGTGAAGAAGAACTTAACGCGCATTCCTTTAATCGGGAATGGGGATGTTCGTAGCCCAGAAGACGCGAAACGCATGATTGACATCGCAGGCGTGGACGGCGTGATGATTGGGCGTGCAGCCTTGGCGAACCCTTGGATGATTCGTCAAACAGTTCATTATTTAGAAACAGGCGAATTGCTTCCTGAAAATACCGTTCCAGAGAAAATCGAAATTGCAAAATTACACTTACAACGACTTGCAAACCTTAAAGGCGAAGCAGTTGCAACGAAAGAATTCCGTAAACTTGCAGGCTATTATTTAAAAGGAGTGCCACGTGCTTCTAAAACAAAAGTAGCTATTAATGAAGCTGAGAATTTACAAACCGTTGAAGCGTTATTAGACCAATTCGTGGTCGAACATGTAGAGCGTGAAGAACGTCAAAAACAACGCTTGGCAGAAATTTAAGCAAAAAGCCTTGAAATACTTTCAATAAAGCCTCTTCTTTTGGTACAATAAGGAGAGTTATGAAGAACAAGCATCGTTCAAAGGAGGAACAAACGTGTCTTTCGAAGTAGAAACACAAGAAACATTAAATGACCAATTACAAGTTCGTCGTGAAAAAATGAATCAATTACGCGAAAAAGGAATCGATCCTTTCGGTACTGGATTCAAACAAAAAAATACAACTGAAGAAATCCACAACCAATTTGAAGGAGCTACTAAGGAATCTCTTGCTGAACAAGAGCCTGTAACAGTTCAAATTGCTGGACGTATGATGACAAAACGTGGAAAAGGGAAAGCTGGTTTTGCCCACATTCAAGATGGCAAAGGCCAAATCCAAATTTATGTACGTAAAGATGCTGTTGGAGATGATGCGTACGAAGTGTTCACAAAAGCTGACTTAGGGGATATCGTTGGTGTTGTTGGAACTGTTATGGTGACAAACACTGGTGAGTTATCTGTTAAAGCGGAGCAATTCGTTCATTTAACAAAAGCACTTCGTCCACTTCCTGATAAATATCACGGATTAACAAACGTAGAACAACAATACCGTCAACGTTACTTAGACTTAATCAGTAACCGCGAAAGCTTTGACCGTTTCGTTACACGTAGTAAAATCATCCGTGAAATCCGTCGTTACTTAGACGAACGTGATTACTTAGAAGTTGAAACTCCTGTACTACACACATTAGCGGGTGGGGCAAATGCTCGTCCATTTATCACACACCACAATGCGTTAGACATGGAATTATACATGCGTATCGCTACTGAATTACATTTAAAACGTTTAGTAGTAGGTGGTATGGAACGCGTATACGAAATCGGACGTGTGTTCCGTAACGAAGGTATTGATACAACTCACAACCCTGAATTTACTTCAATCGAAATCTATACAGCTTACACAGACTACAAAGATGTCATGGATTTAACAGAAGGAATCATCTCAGACGTTGCTAAGAGAGTATTAGGAACAACATTAGTTCCTTATGGCGAACATGAAGTGGAATTAAAAGCTCCATGGAAGAGAATTCATATGGTAGATGCAATTAAAGAAGTAACAGGCGTTGACTTCTGGCCACATATGACAGACGAAGAAGCACGCGCCATCGCGAAAGAAAAAGGCGTGAAAGTCGAAGATTCAATGACATTCGGACATGTCGTGAACGAATTCTTCGAAACATTCGTTGAAGAAACATTAATCCAACCAACATTCATCTACGGACATCCAGTGGAAGTATCTCCATTAGCCCGTAAAAATGATGAAGACCCACGCTTCACAGATCGTTTCGAATGCTTCATCTGTACTAAAGAGTACGGAAATGGCTTCACTGAGTTAACTGACCCAATCGATCAACGTGAACGTTTCATGAAACAAGTAGAAGAAAAATCTGCTGGGAACGACGAAGCGCATCCGCACGATGAAGACTTCATCCAAGCGTTGGAATATGGTTTATCTCCAACGGGTGGGGTAGGTATCGGAATTGACCGTTTAGTAATGTTACTAACAAACAGCCAATCAATCCGTAACGTCCTATTATTCCCAACAATGAAAAACTTAGACTAATATTGAATTTAGTGCCCCGTTTAAGGTTCGCCTTAGACGGGGTGTTTTTTTGTTTAACCGCAATTATCATATATGATAATTATCTTTTATGATAATTTCGAAAAGTGATTCAAGTTGAGAGCCTCGATTTAGAACACCAAAAGTAACAAATGTTCACAGTGTTGTAGTTGACTTTCCGTACATTTGAATATACTATGAGGGCAAGTTGGAAGAGAGAGCTTTTCCAGAACGAATGTTATAGACGAAAGAGACCTGCACGCGATTCGAGCACGGCTTGAATGGGGTGTTTTTTTACTAAAGGAGATCTAATGAAATATTTTAAACAGTTTGGCTGGATCATGATTGTGACCTGCATCGGTGAAATCATGAAATATTACATCCCTCTTCCGATTCCAGCAAGCATCTATGGACTCACCTTAATGATGGCTTTATTAATGACGGGTGTTGTTAAAATTGAAAAAGTATATCAAGCAGGAACGTTTTTAATCGAAATTATGTCGCTGATGTTTATTCCAGCTGCCGTTGGAATTATCGAGTCGTGGGATCAATTGCATCGTATTATTGTGCCAGTATCCATCATCACGATTATTACGACCTTTGCTGTTATGATTGTTTCTGGCAAGGTGACGCAGTTCGTCCTTGAGAAAGGAGCCCAAGATGGTGAATCAACTCGTTCTTAATACAGCAACCATTGGGCTCGTGATTAGTATTATCGGTTTTGAAATTGGCGTATTTTTACGTGACCGATACAAATGGCCAATCTTCAATCCGCTACTTGTAGCGATTATTTTCGTCATTATCGTATTAAATGTCTTTAATATCGATTACGATAGCTATTACGCGAGTGCGGATAACTTAAGCTATCTCTTGACGCCCGCAACAGTTTGCTTAGCAATTCCGTTGTATCAACAAAT
>CAKPVL010000034.1 GCA_934193545.1 uncultured Granulicatella sp.
CTTTATTTACTTATCTTATTACACTCTTATTTATCAACCCTTGACATTAATACTACCGTCTCAACATGCGCAGTCATTGGGAACATATCCACGGGTTGCACGTATTGTGCCTCGTAGCCACGTTCCTTGAAGTGTACAAGGTCGCGCGCGAGTGTTGCTGGGTTACAGCTCACGTACACGATGCGCTCAGGACCTGTTGCACACGCAGCTTCGATAAACGCAAGGTCGAGCCCTTTACGCGGCGGATCCACGATAATGACATCCGGCTGGATGCCTTTTTCCTTCCAGCGTGGCATGATTTTCTCAGCCGCACCCGTTTCAAAGTGCACATTCGTCACACCGTTTAGTTTCGCATTTTCCTTGGCCATCACAATCGCATCATCCACAATTTCCATGGCGTAGACCTTCTTCGCATCGCGGGCAAAGGCCAAGCTCATCGTCCCGATTCCGCAATACGCATCCACGACCGTCTCTCCGCCTTTCAAGTCCGCAGCGTCAATCGCCTGTTGATAGAGCACTTCGGTTTGCACGGTGTTCACTTGGAAGAACGAGCGCGCACTAATCTTGAACGTGAATTCGAACAGCTTCTCTTCGTACACATCTTCCCCGAATAGCACCTTTGTCTCACGTCCCATGATGACGTTCGTTGGCTTTGGTTGGATGTTTTGCACGATAGACACCACTTCCGGATGCGCCACTGTAATATCTCTTACAATCGCCTCGGCTTGTGGCAACCCCTTTGTTCTCGTCACGAAAATAATCATCACTTGCTTCGTACGGAGTCCTCGTCGCACGATAATATGCTTCAAGTCGCCAGTATTGTTGGTCTCATCATACGCCACCACTGGATACTTTCTTAAAATATCACGCACCGCCACAATTAAGCGGTCGATTTCAGGGTCTTGAATATGGAAGTCTTCAATTGGAATTAAGTCATGCGAGTTCTTCTTGAAGAAGCCTGTCGTCAACTGACCGTCTACCGTACGCACTGGAATTTGTGCCTTGTTTCTGTAGCCAAGCGCACTCTCCATTCCAAGCGTTGGACGAACTTCTAATTCGGGCATCTTCGCGATTTTCGTCATCACATTTTTCACTTGTTGCTGCTTGAAAGCCAGCTGGCTCTCGTAGGTCATATGTTGTAAGGGCATTGTCCCCACACGTGTTCCAAGGGCGTCTTTCACCTCCACGCGATTCGGGCTCACTTCCAGCCACTCCTCCACACGCGAGTAGCCATAGCTTTTGCCAATCTTCATCGTCTTCACGCGAACGACTTCTCCTGGAATACTATTTTCGATAAATAGCGGGAATCCATCGACCTTCCCGACCCCAAGTCCTTCATGCGTTAAATCTTCAATCGTTACTGTATAAAATTCGTTTTTCTTCATTTCTGTTCCTCCAGAGTTTATCACATCCATTATACCGTCTTTTAGTAGAAATAAAAAGGCTACTCCAACAAGTGTCAGAGTAGCTAAATGTAGCTGCTGTTAAAAATTATCATATATGGTAATTATCATATATGATAATTTTGTACTCACAAGTCTACTTATTTTTCAATAATGGAAAGAATTTTTTCTTTTATACTCTTCTCATCTATCCCATACTGAGCGAGAAGATACGGTACTTTTCCTACTTGTCCAAATTTTTCGTGAACTCCAAGGCGATGAACATCTGTTGTATTATCCGTTGCAAATAACTCACAGAGTGCACTTCCAATCCCACCAATTTCATTATGGTTTTCAACTGTCAAAATTGGAGTTCCAGAGTATATCGTATTGATTTCGTCTGGAAGAGGTTTAATTCTAAACAAGTCAACTACCGCTACACTCACCCCAGTTGCTTCAAGTTCTCTAGCCACTCTTAAACATGGTGCAACCATAATCCCAGAAGCAAAAATAGTTAAATCTCTTCCTGTCTTTAATTCAATGAATCCTTTTGAGAAATCTTCTCCGCCTTCATATACTACCTCAGGTGCTTTTCGAATTGTTCGAATATATTTAAGCCCTTCAATTTCCAACGTTTGCTTCAATACCGCTTCAAACTGTATATCATCAGAAGCCTCAAAAATTGTGATGTTAGGTATCAATCTCATTAAGCCAAGTTCCTCAAATGGCATATGTGTCCCACCATTCATCTCAGCAGTAACTCCAGCATCTGAGCCTATAATTGTTGCACTTAATTGAGAATATCCTAAGGAAAGAAATACCTGATCAAATACTCTTCGCGTCGCAAATGGTCCGAAGGTATGTAAATATGGCTTAAAGCCAAGAATGGATAATCCTGCCGCAACTCCTATCATTTCGGCTTCCATAATACCAACATTTATATATCTTTTTCCAAAGACCTCTCCTAATTTATTGGTCGACATTGAACTCGATAAATCTGCCTCTAACGCGACTAATTCCGGGTATTCACTATTCGCTTCTAATAAGAAATCTCGATAGACTAATCTTAACTCTTTAGCTTCTCTCATTATGAATACCCTCCAATTCTTCCTTAAGTTGTTTCACTGCATTTTCAAGAATGTCCCGTTGCTCTGAAGTTGGCCTTATGTGATGATTCGACTCAAATTCCTCTATCTCAGGTACTCCTTGTCCTTTTACAGTGTCTAACACTATACATTTAGGTGCTGTTGATGTTGATTGTTGCATTTGAAGAATTCCATCGTAAATACTCTGGATATCTCTACCATCAACTCGTATTGCTTCAAAACCGAACGCTTTGAATTTCTCAACAAAATCAAAAGTTTGACAGATTTCACAAGTTCGTCCATCTAATTGTTTCTTATTATCATCTACAAAAACAATAAGATTATCTAGTTGTTGATGCGCAGCAAATTGGATAGCTTCCCAACACTGTCCTTCATTTAACTCCCCATCTCCTACAATTGTGTACGTATAATTTGAGAGATTCTTTACTTTTTGTCCATATGCTATCCCTGTTGCAACACTAATTCCTTGTCCTAATGAACCTGTTGTCATATCCACACCGGGAGTTAAATTTCTATCTGGATGAGATGGAAGATGTGTTCCATTTGTATTCAGTGAAAACAGAAATTCTTTATCAAAAAAACCTTTTAGATATAATGTGCTATATAACGCGGGGCCAGCATGTCCTTTTGAGAGCACGAAATAATCTCGATCCGTCTCTTTAAACTTATCTGGTGTCATCGGCATAATTTCGCCATATAATACGGCTAAAGCCTCTACTACTGAGAGGCTTCCACCATAATGTCCAAATCCTAAATGATTTAAACACTCTAATGTATTTAATCTGATTTTTTTTGCGAATCGGTTAAGTTCATGAAGTTTGCTTTCTTCCAACGTCATGATTAACCCTCCTTAGTTTCTGTTTTCTTAACAAATGAGAAGACAACAATCCCTGCTAAAATGGCTAGAAGTCCAATGATAATTCCTGTTTGAGAACCGAATTTATTAAGCATTCCTAGAATAATCCCTGACAAACCAAAGTCAGCATCTGAGAATGTTGATCCTTCAAATCCAAGACCTCCTAATACAGGCATTAAGAATACTGGTAAGAAACTAATAAGCACACCTTGGCAGAAGGCTCCAATTGTAGCTCCACGTACACCACCTGATGCATTACCAATAACACCTGCAGTTGCTCCACAGAAGAAATGAGGAACAACACCCGGAAGAATTACTACTGATCCAGTAAAAATCATAATGACCATACTTACTAAACCGCCAACGAAACTTGAAATAAAGCCGATTAGAACAGCATTTGGTGCATATGGATATACAATTGGACAATCCAAAGCTGGTTTTGAATTAGGAACAAGACGTTCAGAAATTCCTTTGAATGCTGGTACAATTTCACCTAAGATGAGACGAACCCCAGCTAAGATTACGAATACCCCTGCAGCAAATTGACCGGCTAATTGTAATGCATAAACAAGACTACTTGTTCCGCTACTTAATTCAGTTTCAATATAAGTTGATCCTGCAAAAAGCGCTACAATTACATAAATAATAGTCATCGAGATTGTAATACTTACAGTACTGTCACGTAAAAATGCAAGACTCTTAGGGAAATGAATATCTTCTGTTGATTTTGAACGATCTCCTACTAATCCTCCTACAAAACCACTTAACCAGTATCCTAGCGCGCTAAAGTGTCCTAATGCTACCTTATCATTTCCAGTCAATAGAACCATATATTTTTGGACAAATGCTGGCGAAATACTCATGATAAGCCCTAAAGCAAGTCCGCCAAGTAAAATTAAAGGAACATTTGTAAATCCAGCCACAGTTAAAATAACTGCAATCATACATGCCATATATAATGTATGATGTCCTGTTAAGAAAATGTATTTAAATTTTGTAAAACGTGCGATTAGAATATTGAAAATCATTCCTGCAAACATAATCATAGCAGTTGACGAACCATACTGAGTTAAAGCAACCGCTACAATTGCTTCATTATTAGGAACTACACCCGAAAGATTAAACGCTTGTTCGAACATTTTTCCAAAAGGATTTAAAGAGTCAAGGATAATTCCAGCCCCGCCAGAAACAACCAAGAACCCTACAAATGTTTTAATACCACCCTTCATAATATCCGGTAATGTTTTCTTTTGTAAAACTAACCCGATAATGGCAATTAAGGCTACTAAAATTGCTGGAGTACTAACAATATCTAAAATAAATTTCATTTTTCTCTCCTCCTAGATAAGATTTTTTTCTTCGCAAATTGCAGTAATTAACGTTCTTAGCTCATCCATATCAATAATGCTATTTAAGATTCGTACATCTCCTAAATGTCCTGCTGAATCTTCAAGATCTCGTCCAACTATCCAAATATCTGCTTCGCTTGGATTTGCACCCCCTAAATCATAGTGTTCTACTTCTACCTCAGTTACTCCTAAATCTTTTAGGATGGATTCAATATTCATTTGAACCATGAAACTTGAACCTAAACCTGATCCACAAGCTGTTCCAATTCTTAACATAATTTATACCTCCTGTTTAATAATATTTTTGATTTCATCATATTTTTTCGAAGATAATAAAGCTTGAACACTATCATTATCTCTTAAAATGGTTGTCAAATGCGCTAGGGCTTTTAAATGTGTCTCATTATCAACTGCAGCAATACAAATAAGCAGTCTGATTTCCTGATTAGAATCATTTAGTAAATACGTTGGATTCTCAAGAACAAGCATAGACATACCTACTTCATTGACCCCATCTTCTGGACGTGCATGTGGAATGGCAATACCTTTTCCTAAATTAATAAACGGACCAAATTCTTCGACCTTTGCAATCATTGCTTCTGGATAATTTAAAGTGATTTTATTGGCTTTTAATAACGGAGAGGCAGCTAACCGTATTGCATCTTTCCAATCCAATTTTTCTGCACTATATTGATAATTCTCTTTCGTAATTAAATCTTCTAACAATGGTAAATTCTCCTTTCTACTTATCTTTTGTTTTATATATTTTTGTAAAGCAAAACTTAGTCCCAATTCATTGGTCACCATCGCATACTTTCCTACAATTGCTAGTAATTCCTCAACTGCTGTATCTTTCAAACTTAGGTCTGGAAAATCCTTCTTTACTAGATTTACTAGATGAATATTTTGCTCTTCTGAAGAAATTACCGATACTAAGTAATTTGGCTTTGTTATATTTAATTTCACTGTAGAAAAAATCATATCAAATTCTTTCGTAGCACTATCATCTAAATCTTCAATTTTAATGTTTCTGACAAACTCAATTTGAGGGAATAAAAAGGATAAATTTTCTTTAATAATTAAAGAAGAACTTACACCGTTTGGACAAATAATCACCGCTTTGTATTTCAAATCTTTATTATTTTGTTCCGCTTTTAAATACCCTCCAAAATGAGCCACAAAGTAAGCGGTCTCACTTTCTGGTATCATTCTTCCAACAACTTCTTCCAGCGGTGTTAAGGAACTTTTAACCAATTCAAATAAATCCGGATAATTTTCTTTTATGGTTTGCGTATAATCATTTGTACTAGGAATCCCAAATTTCAATCGATAATACGCTGGAATTAGATGTTTCTTTAAATTTTTCTTTAGAGCTGCTTTCTCACTAAACTGAAGAAGCGATACTTCTTCCATTTTATGGATGATTTTTTCTGTTAGTTCGTTAAAATATTCAAAATTTGAATCAACTTCGCCCTCAAAACAGCTGGAAAGTAAAATTGACAAATACTGCCGATCTGTTTTAGTAAATTTAGTCTCGACTAAACCTAAATTATCAATTGTTTCTAGTAAAATTTTAGACAATACTTCAATAGCTGGAGAGACTATTGTTTGAGAAAATTCAACATGATTCACATTTCTTTGATATCTACAAAGCACAAAAACAATATCATAGATACATTCTTTTAATTGATCTTCGATAGGAGTTAATTGAAGATGGTTGTAGTAATCTTTTACAATCTGCTCAATAATTACATATCTAATATTGTGATTCCAACTTGATAACACATAATCTAGCCCCCAAAGACCAATAGGTGAATTTAAGAGTTCCCCGACCATCTTAAAAGCAAGTTGGTGTTTTTTCCATTCGTCTCCAATTAAGGTATAGCCTTTTGAACGAGTATACCCTAATTCTAAATCATTTTTTGTCAATAATTTTCTTAACCATTGAATATCAGATAAGGTTGTATTTTTACTTACCTTTAAGAAGTCTTGATAATGACTGTTGGAAATATATTCCATCCGACAAAAAGTATACAAATAAATCAATGCTAGTCTTGTTGTTTTTGGTAAAACTAATTCTTTAGATTGAATCACATCCGTCAGTTGCTGATGCTGTTCATTATCCTCAAGAAAGTACTTTCCTTTTGCACATTTTAGACTTATATTCTTTTTTTCCAAATATGAAACCAAATAATCGAGAGCCTCTTTTACCTCTTTAATCGAGAGACCAACTTTTACTGAAAGTTCATACAATGATAATTCTTGATAGTCCTTCAATGTCATTAATATTATAAGTGCTTTTAAATCAATCATTATGTCTCCTTTCTAAAACCATTATAAAATAGAAAAAAATAGAAATGAACATCGTTTGGGCCCAAATTCTCCACTTAAAACTACTGCTACAATTGGGCTGTTTATTTAATCATACTATCCATACATGTAAACTTTTGGAAAATTAGACAATTATATTCAGAAATTTTCTACAACACAAAAAACTTCACCTATCAGTTGTGCTGATAGATGAAGCCTATATTTTTAGTTTAATTTCAAAAATTCGAACCGGTGCCCCGTTTTAGCTTTTATAAAAGAATCCGTAAGGATTCGAAGTAATCCTCTGCCTTTAATATTTTTCACGCTTTATTTTTATTTTTGCACTAATTTTTTGCTTTAGGTTTTAAGAAGAAGAAGTTTAAGACTAGTAGCACCACAATCCATACACCAGGGACGATGAAGTTTTGGGCAGTTAAGGCGAAGTCGGTTTTGGTAAAGTAATCCACAAAGTTCCCCATAAATGTATAGTGTGTCACTTTTGATACCGCATCGCTCAACATTGAGAACATCGGTAAGAACGCAATCCCCATCATCGGAATCACACCATTGACTTGAGCTTTTGCTTGCGTATCTGTCAACGCACCCACTAGTAAGTTAATTAAAATCACACAAATTGCCACACTCGCCACGATGGCACCATATTCCATCCAATGACCTGAAAGATCCGCTTTAACAATCATTGGAAAGCTCACAATCGTAATCATTGCTAAAACGACTGGGTAGAATAGGATTGAGATTAAGTATTCGATTGAGTGAATGCCGCTTAAGAAGAGAGTCTTCAAGTTTTTCTTTTCTTTTTCTTCAGCAAGCATAATCGTAATCATTGATCCGACAGATAAGCTAAGGGCTAGCGGAAGCATGATGAATAGGATTTGTACGGCTACTTGTGGGTTGCCGTCTTTGTTCATAAAGTGGTCGTATGCTAGTAACATTCCGTATGGGAATACGATTTGGAATAACATAGCTCCATTGCTCAAAATCATTTGTGTACGTAGCCAAATTAAGGCGCTAATTCTTTTAATCATTTAATTTCTCTCCTGTCAATTGAATAAAGATGTCTTCTAACGTTGGTTCCATTGAGTGAATCAGTTCCACTTGTGTCATATCTTGGGCTTTTAAGTTTTCAAATGCCATCACTTGTTCGCTGTGGTCAATGAAGGTCACTTTCACTCGTTTTTCTTTGTTGTATTTTTGAATAATATCTCGTGGTGTTCCGATTTCCACTAGGTCCCCTTGGTTTAGTAGGGAAATGCGATCACACAACTCTGTGGCTTCAACCATGTCGTGTGTCGTTAGGAAAATCGTTGTGCCCGCTGCTTTTAGTTCTTCCAACAAACGGTGAATCTTCTTAGAGGTCATTGGGTCTAGCCCACTCGTTGGTTCGTCTAGGAAGAGTAACTCTGGTCTGTTTAAAAGTGCTCTTGCTAGAAACATTCTCTGACGCATCCCTGTTGAAAGTTTTTCCGCGATTGTCTTCTTACTTTCTAAGAGCCCGACTTGTTCCAGCACTTCATCAACGCGGCTATTTGGTAATCCGTAAATCTTCGCGTAGACGATTAAGTTTTTCTCGAGACTTAATTTTTCGTAATAGCCACTTGAATCTCCAACGAGTCCGATATGCGCTAAGTCTTCAGGAGTAAGGTCCTTTGTATCTTTGCCGAGGAGTTGTGTTGTTCCCTCGTCGGCTTTGAGTTGGCCCGTTAGGATATTGATGAGGGTTGTTTTCCCTGCTCCACTTGGTCCTAAGAACCCGAAGATTTCTCCTTTATCGACATTAAATTGAATTTGGTTTAGAGCTGTCTTGTTTCCAAAACGCTTTGTAATTTTTTCTACTGTAATCATGTTTGCCTCCATGTGTTGTTCTTGATGATTCTACTTTAACAAAAACAAAGGTCACTCAGTAGGCCCGTCCGTCACGACTCACCATGACAAAAGTCACGATAAAAAATGACTGCAGAATTTGACAGCTTCTATCATAGAATTAGGAATTTTTCTTGTATTTACATAGAATTTCGGAACCCTTTTCATTATTGTTGTAAACGCAATTCTTCCTCTTTACTTTCCTGATTTTTACTACTATAATGCAGGTAGAGAAAGGGGGTAGCGATTATGAACGTACCTACACTAGCATCACAACGTATCTCTCTAAGGCCCTTTCACGAAACTGACATGGAGATTGTTCAGTCATTGCTAACCGACCCACTAGCAACGTCCAATCTTCCATGGGTATCTGCAACGTCTCATTTAAATGCAGAGAACTTTTATACACACCTAATGGACAACGATCCGTACTTTTTTATGATTGAAATGAAGAATTACGACCTGCCAATTGGCTTTATGAAAGTCTCCACAGACAAAAGTCATCTATTGGATTTCGCGCTGCTCGAAGAATACTGGCATCGTGACATTTTAATTGAAGCCTTTCAATTAATCCATCCGTGCCTTATTGAGCAGGGAATCTCAGAGCTCTATTTAAAGGTAGAAAGTACGCACACAGACTCGTGCGACTTCGCCAAACGCATCGGATTCTTATACGAGCACTCTTATGACCTTCCAGACGGAAGCACGGTCCGCCTGTTCCATATGATTCTCAACCCTGAGAAAGCTCGCTTCAATCCCGAATTGTGGCAAGAAAACTCTGAACACTACATCGAAACCTTTTAGAATGCAAGAAACTCCGACTGGAATCCCAGCCGGAGTTTCTTTTTGTATAATTGCTCGTTCTTTTTTTGAAGACTTCGAAGCATTTCCACAAAATAAATAGCACAAACAAAATAAATGATTACGAAGTATCCTAAGGATTCTATAGTAATGGAAATAACGAGTGTAACCGAAATGAATTAGGGCATCAGTTGATTTTATCAACTTGACGCCCTTTGAAGTTCGGTAGGCAAAGAGACCTTGGCTCTTGCCGGTACAGTTATTTTCATTACTATGAAGATATCCGTAAGGATACGCAGTAATCATCTATGCACTATTCTGTTTGAAATGCTTCGAAGTCGAATGCTTCGCCTTTGATCTTGTCCGGTAAGATGAGCGCGATTAAAATACCGATAATCGCCGGTCCCATCCATCCTAGCGACAACCCTTGCAACGGAAGAATTTCCAATGCTTTGGCTAATCCTTCTAATTTCAACGCAGAAGCTAAACTTGAAACTGTTGAAATAATCGTTGTCAACGCAACCGTTAACTGCATTCCTCTCTTAGAGAATGCCACTTTCTTATTCACTAATACGAAGAACGCAATCACAACTGTAATTGGATATAAAATCATCAATACTGGAAGTGAGAATGCGATAATCGTTTGAAGACCAAGTGTCGCTACACCAAATCCGATTAATGTAAATACAGTCGCATATACTTTATAAGGGAAGCGAGGGAATGTTTCTTCGAAGAACTCCCCTACAGATACGATTAACCCTACTGTTGTTGTTAAGCAGGTAATGACTACCATCACTGCTAGGAAGGCTTGTCCGAATGTACCGAATAACTCGCGTGAAGCCATTGTTAATACGTATGACCCAACGTTTAAATCTGCATCTTTTGCTAAAGCACTTGCCACGTTGAAATGATTTCCAAGGAAAGCAAGTCCGATATATAAGACGCTGAATCCAATTGCTGTTACGACTCCAACGCTCATGATTGTTTTTTCGTACTCTTTCTTAGAGCTGAAATGGAAGTCTTTCAATGTATTTACGGCAACTACTGAGAAGGCTACCGCTGCTAAGGCGTCGAGTGTGTTATATCCTTCGATAAATCCATTTCCGAAGGCTTTTGCTGCTGTCAAATCTGTTTGTCCAGCTAACTCAGGAGTTGTTTGCCCAAATTTGAACGCTCCAACGACTACTAAAATTAAAATTAATCCAGCGAAGATTGGCGTTAAGATTTTACCAATGCTTGATAATAGCGATGAACGGTTATATGCCAAGTAGAAAGCTACCGCGAAGTAAATTGCTGCGTAAATAATAAGTCCCGATTTTGAATCATGTAGAAACGGTGCTACCCCGATGTTATACGATACTGTTGCTGTACGTGGAATCGCAAAGAACGGTCCAATTGCCAAATATAATGCAATTAAAAATGCCAACGAGAAAATCGGATGAATCTTTTCGTCCAATTCTTTCTTGAACCCGCCATTAATGACTGTCCCGATTAACAATGTTCCGATAGCAAGACCTACCCCAGAAACGATAAATCCAATCACTGCTGGCCAAAGTTGATCAGCTGATTGATATCCTAAAGTTGGTGGGAAGATGAGGTTCCCTGCTCCGAAGAAAAATCCGAAAAGCAGTAACCCTGTTAATAATCCTTTTTTCATAAGTTAACTCCTTTAAAAAAGCGGCCCTTCAAATGTCGTTCTTCGCATTCGAAGGGTCACTTATACTCTTTTATTTAATTAAGCTACTGTTGAGCCGTTTGGCATTCCTTCTGGTGCAAACACCACTTGTAGGACGCCATCTTTTTCAGCCGAAAGAATCATCCCTTGGCTGATTTGTCCGCGCATTTTACGTGGTTTCAAGTTCGCTACGATAACGACTTTCTTACCAACGAAAACGCTAGGATCTGGATACCATTCTGCGATACCAGAAAGGATTTGACGGTGACCGCCAGCATCTCCAGCGTCTAAGCGGAATTGAAGCAATTTGTCTGCTCCTTCCACTGGTCCGCATTCGATGACTTCTGCGACTTTCAATTCAATCTTGTCGAAGTCGTCGTATTTGATGCTTTCTTTTTCGCTTGAAAGTTCCACTTCTTCTGGGTTCCAGTCAGTGTTTTCTTCCTCAACTGGTGCTCCACCCATTTTAGATTGGATGTAAGCTACTTCTTCTTCAACGTCTAAACGTGGGAAGATTGGTTGTCCTTTTTCAACCACTTTCGTTCCTTCAGGAATCACGCCGAATGTGTGTAATGAAGGGTAATCCATTAACGCGCTATCTGTAATTCCTAATTGTGCCAAGATTTGGCTTGGAGTTTCTGTCAAGAATGGTTGTAAGGCAACAGCAATGATACGTAAGCTTTCTGCTAAGTAGTTCATTGTACGTGCTAATTCTTCTTGGCGCGCTTCGTCTTTCACAGCTGCCCA
This sequence comes from uncultured Granulicatella sp., assembly GCA_934193545.1. Taxonomy (GTDB): domain Bacteria; phylum Bacillota; class Bacilli; order Lactobacillales; family Aerococcaceae; genus Granulicatella. The sequence continues at coordinate 12,108 of CAKPVL010000034.1, forward strand.
TGGAGTTGTTTCGTCGATATATTTATTTGTACGAGAAACGAATTTCCAGATTGCGGCAAGAGCCACTGAGAATTGCATGTTTTCCATTGCTTCTTCTACTTCCACGATCATCGCTTTAGAAGCATCGACTAATTCTTGGTCAAATGTTGAAACAGGTGCAGTGTATGCAGGAATTGTTCCATCGAAATACTTATTAATCATCGCAACAGTACGGTTTAATAAGTTTCCTAAGTCATTGGCTAAGTCATAGTTAATACGTTCTACGAATGATTCTGGAGTGAAGATTCCGTCAGAACCGAATGGTACTTCACGTAATAAGTAGTAACGAAGTGCATCTAATCCGTAACGTTCGATTAATGTGTTAGGGTCTACCACGTTCCCTTTAGATTTAGACATTTTACCGTCTTTCATCAATAACCAGCCGTGTGCGAAGATTTTCTTCGGTAATGGTAAATCTAATGCCATTAACATGATTGGCCAGTAAATTGTGTGGAAACGAACGATTTCTTTTCCGATGAAATGCACATCTGCAGGCCAGTAGCGGTTGAATAATGTTTCGTCGTCGCTACCATATCCTAGTGCTGTGATGTAGTTTGATAACGCATCAATCCATACGTAAATCACGTGTTTTGGATCGTTTGGCACTGGAATTCCCCAGTCAAATGATGTACGTGAAACGGCTAAGTCTTCTAAACCTGGTTTGATGAAGTTATTAATCATTTCGTTTTTACGAGATTCTGGTTGGATGAAATCTGGGTGTTCTTCGTAGTATTGCAATAAGCGGTCTGCATATTTGCTCATTCTGAAGAAGTAAGATTCTTCTTTAACGAGTTCTACTTCGTGACCACTTGGTGCAACCCCACCAATCATTTTTCCTTCAGCGTCGCGGTATACTTCGACTAATTGAGACTCAGTGAAGTACTCTTCGTCTGATACTGAATACCAACCTTCGTATTCACCAAGGTAAATATCGCCATTGTCCACTAATTTTTGGAAAATCTTTTGAACGGCTTTTGTATGGCGTGGTTGTGTTGTACGAATGAAGTCATCGTAAGAGATGTCTAGCTTTTTCCAAAGGTCTTGAATGCCGAAAATGATTTTATCGACGAATTCAATTTCAGAAACGCCTGCTTCTTTCGCTTTTTCTTGGATTTTTTGTCCGTGTTCGTCTGTACCTGTTAAGAAGTAAGTGTCAAAGCCTTGTAGTTTTTTATAGCGAATCATTGCATCGCTGGCTACGGTTGTATAGGCATGACCAATGTGTAAGTTGCCACTTGGATAGTAAATCGGTGTGGTTAAGTAAAATGTTTTCTTGTCTTCAGCCATGTTGGGCTAAGCCTCCTTGAAATTGTTTAAAGATAGGCATAGTATACCATACCTACGCAAAAATTACGAGAAGTGAAAACTAACTGAAAACATTGTGGAGGGTGCGAGTTGGGTGAAAAGAATAAACGATTTGTGCTGAAATTTAGTTTTGGCTTTCTGGACTTTGTTTTATGCTGATGATTTCTGCGAATCCTTGCGGATTCTTTTTATAATCGCTGTTACGGGGCACCGGTGCAAGCCTGTAGTCTTACACCTTCGAAGCTTCAAAGGCGGAGTACGGGAATTGTCCCTACTCCGCCTAATTCACATTCGATGCGATTCCCCGTTACTGCGATTATAAAATCCGCAAGCTTCTTCGAAATCATCTATATAGAAATCCAACTGAATTCGGTAATTTTTTACCGCTCCACAATGGTTTTGGTTTTGCTTCTTGTAATTTTTGCGTGCATGGATACTTTGAACAATTTCAGGAGGCAGGCCTGCTGGAGACAAGGAAACTTTAAGGAGAAATAAAAAAAAGAGAAGGTGGGGAGACCTTCTCTTAGAATGGAGATAACGGAGTTTATTTATTTCTTCTTACGGTTGAGAATTGCGTTTAGGACAACGGCAAGGATGCTGGCCATGACGATTCCGTTTTTGAAGAACATGCTAAATTCTGTTGGGAGGCT
>CAKPVL010000035.1 GCA_934193545.1 uncultured Granulicatella sp.
TTCTGAAGTCGTTTGGAGTGTTTCCAAGTAGAAAATATACACGAATTCCAGTGCAACGAGGGCCGTTAAAATCGTAATAATGATAGACATATGTATTCCTCCTTTTTATTGAACAGAAAAGAGTATACGCTTCTTATTTAATAGAAGCGAACGATAAGTCTTGAAAGGGCGAAACATTGACGGAGTGCACTCAATATGCTATTCTATCCATTGTATAAAAAAGAATCACTACGATTTAGAAAGGAGAAAGGCATGAGTTATATTTCAGTAGAACATCTTTCTTTCTCATATGAACAAGAGACAGTACTTGAAGATATTAGCTTTACAGTGGAACCAGGTCAGTTTGTGATTTTGACTGGGGAAAACGGAGCAGCGAAGTCTACTTTAGTAAAAAATATATTAGGACTCTTAACACCAAAGAGTGGGAAAGCCACTATTGCAAAGAAAAATAGCAATGGCGAGAAGTTATCGATTGGATACGCTCCGCAACAGATTTCTTCTTTTAATGTAGGGTTCCCATCAAATGTGTATGAACTTGTGGCGTCAGGTCGTTACCAACAAGGTCGCTGGTTCAAAAAATTAAATGCAGAAGATCATGAACATATCGAACGCTCTCTCAAATCCGTAGGGATGTGGGATCAACGCAATAAACGTATCGGAGATTTATCGGGAGGACAAAAGCAACGCATCTGTTTAGCAAGAATTTTTGCGACAGACCCAGATTTATTCGTCCTCGATGAACCAACAGCCGGTATGGATAAAGCGTCGCGCGAGAGATTCTATCATTTATTACATCACGCTTGCGCTCATCACGGGAAAGCTATTTTGATGGTCACTCATGAGGAAGAAGCGCTTGAACAATACGTGGATAAACATATCCATCTGCAAAGAAAGGAGGATTCTCCATGGAGATGTTTTTCTATGGTTTCATGCAAAGAGCATTCATCTCAGGAATAGCGATGGCTTTTATTACGCCAATTCTTGGATTGTTCTTAATTCTTAGAAGACAGTCGCTGATGGCCGACACCTTGTCGCACGTCTCCCTTGTTGGGGTAGCGCTAGGATTTCTTTTGGGGATGAATCCAACACTCACAACGCTGATTGTGGTGATTATCGCAGCAATTTTCATTGAAGCGATTGGAAAATACTTTAGAGGCTATTCTGAAATTACCGTTGCGATTCTCATGTCGGGAGGAATGGCGATTGCCCTCATCCTGATGAATATGCAAAAAGGACGTTCAACGTTAAGTGTGGACCAGTTCTTATTCGGTTCTATTGTGACGATTACAAATGAGCAAATGTGGATTATGATTCTACTAGCAGTTGTCGTAGTGGGATTATACGTAATTTTCCGTAAACCACTGTATGTATTGTCCTTTGATGAAGACACAGCGATGACAGCGGGGTTACCTGTTCGCTTGATGACAAACCTCTTTACGATTATCACAGGGGTTGTGATTGCAGTGATGATGCCAATCGCAGGTTCACTTTTAGTGTCAGCCGTTATTGTATTGCCAGCATCGATTGCGCTTCGAGTGAGCAGTAAGTTTAATGGCGTGATTATCGGTGGTATTATCATCAGTCTGATTGGATTCTTTGCAGGACTTTCAGCTTCCTATATTTACGAAGCACCTCCGGGAGCCGCGATTACATGTGTATTCCTTGTGATTTTATTTATCTCATTTATCGTGAGTACCTTCCGTAAAAAAGCATAATGAACAAAGCTTACCATTTATTTGGTAGGCTTTTTTTGTGGAATCAGTTTGACGAAAAGGAAGAGAGGGCGTATAGTAACTGTCATAAGATTATTTGGAGGACAAGCATGTGATTATACAGGCGTTATCGAGTATGGTGACGATACTTGCGGTCATCGCGCTCGGCTATCTCTTGCAGGCCAAGGGATGGTTCAAGGAAGGATTCAGCAAGAGCATTGCGGATTTAATTTTGAAAATTGCTTTGCCAGCGTCTATCTTTGTTTCGGTATTAAAATTTATAACAAAAGAGCAACTCGTTGGCTTTTTTGGAGCGAGTCTTTATCCGTTGATTACGGTGATTCTCGGATACATCGTGGCATGGGGCGCTGTGGTGTTGTTCAAAGTTCCGGTTGGAAGACGCGGGGTGATGCTCAATACATTCGTGAATGCAAACACGGTCTTTATGGGGCTACCACTCAATCTTTCTCTCTTTGGGGAAGAAGCGATGCCGTACTTCCTTGTCTACTACGTGATTAATACGTTGTCGATTTTTACTGTGGGAACTTATGTCGTAGCAATCGACCGTCCTGATGGAACCAAAAACAAAGGAATCCAGTGGAAGAGCCTCTGTTCACCTCCGCTAATTGCGTTTCTAGTGGCTTTAGCAGTTGTGGCGCTTGGAATTCCAATTCCATCATTTGCAAATAATTCCATTAGTATAGTAGGAAGTTTAGTAACGCCATTATCCCTTATGTATATCGGAATCAACCTTCAGCAAAGTGGTCTTGGAACATTGCGCATTGACCGCGATACAGTACTTGCTTTAGCAGGGCGCTTTATTATTTTCCCACTATTAATGGTATTGGTGTTACTTGTTGGAGGAGCAGATAATCCCTTATTAAAAGAAACCTTTATTATTCAGTCGACCATTCCAACGCTGGTGATTATGCCAATTTTGGCGGCAGAAGCTAAAGGAGATGTCGATTTTGCGACGAATGTGGTGACCATGACAACTATTGCTTACTTAGCAGTATTGCCATTGTGGTCCTTATTCCTATTTTTCATTTAGCGAAATTATCATATATGATAATTTTTCAAGCACATAAAAAGCGAAGAACCCTTACAGGCTCTTCGCTTTATTTCATTTTATCTTATAAAAATTCATGCGTATCAAAGAAGTTTCCTAGTTCTGCTTTGATGGTTTGTGCTTCAGTATCAATCTCTGTAATCTTGATGATTGAAGAGTAGTCTGTTACGTTGTGGTTTGAAACCCCAGATTCACAGAATACAACCGCACCTGCTGCTGTTGAATCAAACTCTTGAATAAGGCTACGCATACCGTTGATTGTACCGCCGGCTTTCAAGAAGTCGTCGACGATTAATACGTTTGATCCACTGGCTAATGTACGTTTTGATAATTCCATTTTCTCAACGCGAGAAGAAGAACCTGAAACGTAGTTAATACTTACAGTAGAACCTTCCGTAATTTTTGAATCACGACGTACGATAACGAATGGTACGTTTAAGTAGTTGGCAACCGTTTGTGCGATAGGCACCCCTTTTGTGGCAACGGTCATTACTGCATCGATTTTCTTATCTTCGTATGCAGATGCAATCATTTTTCCTAAATCATGTAATACATCTGGTTTTGCAAGTAAATCAGAAAGATAAATATATCCCCCTGGCAATAGACGGCTTGCATCGTTCATTTGCTCTCTTAGTTTTTCCGCAGCAGCCAATGCTTGTTCGCGTTTGATTTTCGGAACAAAAATCACGCCCCCTGCAGCACCCGGTACTGTGCGAATAATCCCTACACCTTGCTTTTCAAAAGTCTTCTTGATAATAGCAATATCCTCACTAATAGAAGATTTTGCGGACTGATACAACGCTGTAAATGTTGTTAATGAGATTAACGTATGTGGGTTATCTAATAGACGTTGTGTCATATCGATTAAACGTTCACTTCTTTTTAATTTCATTGCCTCGTCCTCCTTTTTTGTTTAAGACACTATTATAGTATACACAAAAGTACGGAAATTACAATTTTTTAAACCTGTAATATTCGGGAAAACAGCCAATAAAACCTTGAAAATCAAAAGAATGTTCCTGATTTTATTAAGAAAGGCTAAAAATCAGTCTTCTTTCAGGAAATCTACGTCACTATTCCTAAAAATAATAAAGAAAAACGAGCCTAATGAGGCTCGTTTTGTTATATACGCTTGAGTTCGATGCCAACAACACCGTATTGTGTTTGTTTTTCCTTCGAATAGTAAGTCAACATATCGTCGGGATGTGCGTTCTCCACGTCTTCAGGAGTATACCCACATTGTAATAGCGGTAGTTTCTCATATAGTTCTGCAAAGTTTTTAAAAACATGCAACTGAACCACTTCGCAGAGTGTCGTTTGCGAGGCATCTTCGGTATTGGTAAATCGAATGTGATCTCCAATGTGAATCGATTGGCGCTTCTCATCGTAGAGCCGCAGTTCAATCGTTTTTTGACCGGATGCAATGGAAGCATACGGTTTTGGGAAAAGAGTCATCTCATGTAGCATGGCTAGTTCTCCTTATTTAGTACGAATTTTTCAACTGCAACAGCAACGCCATCTTCATCGTTGGTTGTTGTCACGAAGTTTGCGATTTCTTTAATCGAATCAATCGCATTTCCCATCGCAACGCCAAGACCAGCGTATTCAATCATGTCACGGTCGTTCTCGTGGTCGCCAAGACACATCACTTCATCGCGTGTAAGGCCAAGTTTATCGGCTAGATGATGCACGGCTTTTCCTTTGCTGGCTTCAGGGTGAATCACTTCAAGGTAGAAACTAGCGCTACGGAAGATATTGTAGCGGCTCTTGAAATCCTCTGAAAGGTGATCAATTAAGTTTTCTAACACTTCTGGCTCATCCACAAACATGATTTTGACGAATTCTTTGTCCGTTGGAATGTCCTTGTATAATTGGTGCACGATTGGCATTCCGACAAGTTCGCTTTCATGGATTGAGTATTTGCCAACTGTTTCTGTTGGAACGTAAATCGCTTCTTCGTCGATGGCGTGGTAGTGAACATTGTATTTTGTAGCGTATTCGTTCACGCGCTCTAAGTCATCATGTGTCATTGAGAAGCGCACGAGTGCTTTTTTCGAACCCGTTTGTTGCACCAAAGTTCCGTTGTAAGTCACAACATAGTCATGGTCATTTACTAAGTCAAGCTCTTGAAGCAACCCTTCTACACCAGGATATGGGCGTCCTGTACAAAGGACCACATAGACTCCTTGTGCGCTTGCAGCGTTTAAAGCAGCCTTTACTCGTGGTGTGATTTCGCGTTTTGAATTGATAAGTGTGCCGTCGATATCGATGGCGATTAATTTGATAGCCATAATTCCTCCTTGAAAATTATTAAATAGCGTTTAGTAGCGTTTTTGAGCTGGATAATTGGACGTCTTTAAAATAAGAATCTGAGCAAAAATACAATGCTTTTACATAATTCCATTACGTAAAACTTTCGGAGAGCTCCGTAAAATATGGAAAACACAATATACCTTATAAGGTATATTGTGTTTTTTATTTATAAAAAGTAATTGGTGGATGATGCTCACATCCTGTGTAGTTGAGTTCACAATCGCAGAAATGGCGTGCGTTTCCCGAAACGTCCGCACGACTCGTTCCGAGTCCCTTCCGGCGTTCCGGTCCAACGTTCCATTTCTGAACGCGATTGTTCACATCCTGTTACTTCATTTGGTTCGAGAAAACGTCTAATTGTGCAGCGATATTTTGAAACTCGGCATAGTCGTCCATGAAGAGGCCGTTTTGCATTTCACCGCTGACCATTTCGCGAGGGAAGTAGAGGCGTTCGTCACCACGTACTTTTCCGGAAATGGCATCTACAATCGAGCTTACTTGAGACAACTCAACCATATTCCCGTTGCGTTCGACAAGCTCGATTTGCGTTCTTGGTTTAATCGAATCTGGGCGATAGAAATCGTATGGTAAGTCGAAACTATTGTTAATTGCAGTGTAGTACTCTGGGTCGAATCCAACTTCTTCTACGATTTGTTTCATGCGTTCGATTTGAGCGCCATCGTTTGTACGGTTAAATGGCACTGATTTGAACGGACGACGGTTAATAAAACGATCCGATAAGTCGCTCAAGATGGCATCTTCTTCTAGTAACCAGTGAGAGAAGTATGTGTTTAACACGCCATCATCGAGACGTAAGTAGTCTTCCAATGTCCATGTTCCTTCGAAGAAAGGTTTCAAGAAAGTTGCGGAGTGTCTTAATGGATTCGATTCTGAGTTGTAGCAAGCTGCCGCGCGTTTCAATAAGTGATTTAACACGACTTCCATCCCACGAGAAACTGGGTGGAAATACACTTGCATGTACATTTGATAACGACTCACGATGTAATCTTCCACCGCATGCATTCCAGAATACGTAAATGCAATGCCGCCTTTATACGGACGAATCACACGAAGGATACGTGTAAGGTCGAACGTTCCGTAGTTTACCCCTGTGAAATAAGCGTCACGAAGCAAGTAGTCCATACGGTCTGCATCGATTTGGCTTGAAATCAATTGCACCACTTGAGGGTTTGGATGTGTTTTTTGAATCACGCTGGCCACTTCTTGTGGGAAAGTAGAAGAGACTTTACGTAAAATTTGGTTCACTTCTGTTTTCTCAGACAAGATAATGTCGATTGTGATTTGTTCATGGTTTGTATCAAAGATTTTCTCGAAAGTATGAGAGTATGGCCCGTGCCCGATATCATGCAAGAGGGCAGCACAGAGCACAACAAGGCGATTGCTGTCGTCCCATAGTCCGTCGCCTTCTTCTTGTGTTGCGTAGTTACGCGCAAAGTTGTCGCAAATACGACGGGCGATTTCATATACCCCAAGAGAGTGAGAGAATCGTGAATGTTCCGCTGTGTGGAAAGTATACATCGAAGCTCCGGTTTGTTTGATTCTGCGGAGTCGTTGCAGTTCACGACTATTAATTAATTCAAGAATAATTGGATGTTGCACGTGGATATAATCGTGTACTGGGTCACGAAATACTTTTTCACGTTTAAATGCTTCAGTCATGCGTTTGACGCCTTCTTTCGATTAGATTGTGAATTTTTATCATAAGCACTTTCAGTTTATGCTATTTTCGGTAGAAAAGCAAGAGGGGTAACCGTTTAGAATGCTTTTATACCGCGTTTTTTGATAGGTTATTGTCGTTTCACAAAACGCTCGAGTGCTTTTTGGAAATCTGGAGTGTGAAGAAAGTCTGTTTCGTTCTCTTCCAACGTGCATCCAAGTTTCGTTAAAGCCTGCAAGACGCGGACTTGAACGTCTTCAATCGTGAGGTCGATCCCAAGGGCATCACTAATATTCCACATGCTATCGGCGTTAACTTCTGGAAAATGCCATTTCGTTTCTTCCCCTTGAAGTGCATGATCATAGAAATCACGAACAACACGGCCACGACGGTTTTGGTCGCCGTAGACACTGAGGTAAATCGAAACGCACACCACATCTTTCAAGCGACGTTGTGCAATCCCGGCAATTTTACGCTTTTGAATGCTTAAGTCGTAATCTCCTGGGCAGTAGGAGTCTGCCACTTCAAAAGCTTCGATTCCACCAAGGGCTTCCGCCTCTGGGAAAGTCTCTTGGATGAGTTGTTGCATCCATTCGTAAGCTTCGTTAATCGTCGGCATTTGTTTATTTTTAAAAAGCAGGCTGATGTTTAAGATACCTTCGTTACTCACAACGGCAAGGCCACCTGCTTGGCGTACAACTGGCGTAAAACCATGAGCGCGCAGTCTTTCAAGTCCTTGTTCAAGATATGGAACTTTCGTATCGGTCATCCCAAGAATCACGATATCTTCGAGCGTCCAGAAGTGAACGAATGGGCCGTCTTCTTCCTTTGTCAGATGACGAATCAGTGTCTCATCGAGCGCAAATGGCGTTAGCATCTCTTCTAGTTTTTCAGTTTTTGGAATTTGTGTCGCAACCAATTGGATGGTTTGCTGTTGGATAGGTGATTGAGTCATACGATTCTCCTTTAGAGTTCTTCGTGTTTCATTATAACAAAAGTTCACGTAATGGTCGTGTTAGAGGCCGTTTTTAAGCCATTTCTTAGGAATTTATTAAGTAAACATCAAGAATCGTAAAAATTACTAGCAAAAAAGTTTGATTTCTAATACGATAAGGTAGAAAAAGAATGAAAAGAGGGAATGCTCATGAAAATTTTAGTAGTAGATGATGATCGCGAAATCGTTGAATTATTGACGATTTACTTAAAGAACGAAAATTATGAAATTGTAAAAGCCTATGACGGGAAACAAGCCCTTGAGAAATTAAAAATGTATCCAGATATCGATATGATTATTTTGGACATTATGATGCCTCGTTTAGACGGAATCTCAGTGGTGCATGAAGTGCGTAAAGAAAATGCACAATTGCCAATTCTATTATTAAGCGCGAAATCAACAGATATCGATAAAATTCAAGGCTTAACAAATGGTGCCGACGACTACGTTACAAAACCATTTAACCCACTTGAAGTCATTGCGCGTGTGAAATCATTATTACGCCGCTCAACGATTACACAAGAAGGCCCAGCTAACGAAGAAATTACAATCGGACCTTTAACAATTAAGAAAGAATCTCACCAAGTCACAACAACAGATGGCACTGAAATTCAATTAACCGTATTAGAATTCGGAATTCTATACTTACTTGCAAGCCATCCAAACCGCGTATTTAGTGCAGATGAAATCTTCGAAACGGTATGGCAACAAGAAAGTATCGTTTCAACGAAAACAGTTATGGTACACGTAAGCCACCTTCGCGATAAGATTGCCGAAGCGACTGGCGGCGAAAAAGTCATTGAAACAGTATGGGGAGTAGGCTACAAGATTGAAGACAAATAATAAAAAAGTTCTTCACCTTCGAAAAGTCAAAAATGAACCGACACTCTTGACGCTCACGCCAAAGGAAATCAGCGAACTCGTATTAGAAGGAATCGTGACGCTATGTATCGTATTCCTTTTATACTTAGGAATCCTCGTGATGGTCAGTCAACTCATTAATGAGCCAGGGTTCATTTCGGTAGAATTCTCTGCTCGTGAAGTATGGCATATCGAGCGCGAACAAATTGCGTTCTACAAAAATATCTTTACGATTACATCGGTCGTTTTTGCTGTGGCATTTACTTATTGGCGCTTAATGCGAAGATACCAACAAATGCAGTTAAACCATATTTTGGAGGAATTGCATTTGATTGCGGACGGACAGTATGACAGACGAATTCCGTTCAGACTCTCAGGAGACATGGGACAAGTCGTGAACTCGATTAACCGCTTGGTAGATTCGACCGTAAACGCGTTAGAGGATGAACGTGCGATTGAGAAGTCGAAGGACGAATTGATTACCAATGTATCGCATGATATTCGTACACCGTTGACGTCGATTATCGGGTATCTCGGATTGATTGTAAATCAACCAAATGTCGAGAGCGCCGATGCGAAACGCTATGCGGAAATCGCGTATTCGAAGGCGGAACAGATGAAATTACTCGTGGACGACTTATTCGAATATACGACGACGCGTCCAAATGGAGCACCGCTTAGACTTAATGATATTCCAATCGTGAATTTCTTAGAGCAAGTAGCAGCGGACTTCGAACTCGAGGCGCAAAAACGCAAGATGGCGATTGAAGTCTTGCCGAATAACCGCGATGTCGTGCTTGAACTCGATGCCGAGAAAATGGTGCGCGTGATAAATAACCTGTTATCGAATGCGATTAAATACGGCCACGAAGATTCTGTCATCACGATGGAAGTATTAAGAAATGATGGAGTCGTGACAATTGCCGTTCGAAACGCCGGAGATCCAATTTCGAAAGAGGTCTTAGAACAACTCTTTGCACGTTTCTACCGCGCAGAAGCATCCCGTTCTAAAGAAACAGGCGGAACAGGACTTGGTCTTGCGATTGCCGAGAACATTGTAAAATCACATGGCGGTATGATGTATGCTGAATCTGAAAATGGTCAAACAAGCTTCTATGTTTGCTTGCCAGAAGAAAATCAAGGTTCACTGAAACAATTTAAAGAAAAACTCAAATAACCAGAAGGAGGCAGAAATGCTTTCTGCTGGTTATTTTTATTCGCAAAAAGGCCCTAGAGTTGATACTATGGAAGGGACGTAATGGAGGGAAAACAATGAAATTAGCAACGTGGAATGTGAACGGAATTCGTTCTGTATTAAATAAAGGGGCTCTACAAGAGTACGTATTAGAAAGTAATCCAGATATTTTATGCCTACAAGAAACAAAGGCGCAACAAGATCAAGTGGAACTTGGCATGGAGTTTAGCGAGTATGATGTGTATTTCAACTCAGCTGTGAAAAAGGGCTATTCTGGAACGGCCATCTTCACCAAAGTAAAACCACTGTCGGTAACATATGGTATCGGCATCGAAGAACATGACCAAGAGGGACGTGTGATTACAGCCGAATTCGAGAAATTTTACTTAGTGACGGTCTATACACCAAATGCAAAACGCGACTTATCTCGTCTAGCGTACCGACAAGTATGGGAAGATGATTTTCTCGCATATATTAAGAAGCTAGAAGAAACAAAACCAGTGATTTTCTGTGGCGACTTAAACGTGGCTCATAAGGAAATCGACTTAGCGAATCCAAAAACAAATGTGAATAACGCCGGATTCACCAAAGAAGAACGTGCGAAATTCGACCAAGTTGTCGCAAACGGCTTAGTGGATGCGTTCCGCTACTTACATCCTGACACAGTAGGGGCTTATAGCTGGTGGAGCTACATGGGTGGCGCCCGTGCACGAAATATCGGATGGAGAATTGACTATTTTGTTGTATCAGAGGCACTCGCACCGCTTCTAAAAGAAGTCGATATTCGTAGCGATGTCACAGGAAGCGACCACTGTCCAGTAGAAATCGAAGTGAAACTGTAAGAACATTTGTTCGCATGCAGAAAGTTTGATACAATAGAGGTATCGATTAAAAAAGAGGTATAGAAATGGCAAAAGACCATATTGTCGTGCATGGAGCACGATCTCATAATTTAAAAAATATTGATGTAAGCATTCCTCGGGACCAGTTTGTCGTGATTACAGGACTATCAGGATCAGGGAAGAGTTCGCTTGCGTTTGATACATTATACGCAGAAGGTCAACGTCGTTATGTAGAGAGTCTATCTGCATACGCACGTCAATTTTTAGGGCAAATGGACAAACCAGACGTGGATAGTATCGATGGCTTGAGTCCAGCGATTGCCATCGACCAAAAAACAACGTCCCGCAATCCGCGTTCAACGGTCGGAACAGTGACGGAGATTAATGACTATTTACGTTTATTATATGCGCGCGTGGGGAAACCTATCTGTCCAAATGACGGCACGCCGATTGAAAGCCAGTCCTTGGAACAAATGGTAAACCGCGTCATGGCGATGCCAGAGAAAACAAAGATTCAAGTGTTAGCGCCGGTTGTTGTTCAGAAGAAAGGCGAGCATAAGAAAGTCTTCGAGAAGATTCAAAAAGACGGCTATGTGCGTGTGCGCGTGGATGGCGAGATGCATGAAGTTACTGAAGAATTCAATCTCGAGAAGAATAAGAAACATAATATTGAAATCGTCGTGGACCGTATCGTGGTGAGCGATAAGAGTCGTTCGCGTCTATTCGATTCGATTGAAGCGGCCCTTCGTTTAGCGGAAGGCTATGCGATTGTTGATGTGATTGGTGGGGAAGAACATCTCTTCAGCGAACACCATTCATGTCCTATTTGCGGCTTCACGGTGGGCGAATTAGAGCCTCGTCTCTTCTCGTTCAATGCGCCGTTTGGAGCGTGTCCGGAGTGTGACGGTTTAGGGTCAAAACTCGAAGTTGACCTAGATTTAATCGTTCCGGATAAAAACTTAACGCTGGAAGAAGGAGCGCTTGTTCCTTGGAATCCAATTAGCTCGAACTATTATCCAACGATGCTCGAGCAATTTTGTAAACAGTTCAAGATTCCGATGAATATTCCATTCGAGAAATTGACACAGTCACAAAAGAATATGGTGTTGTACGGTTCAGGAGATGCGACCTTCAAGTTCCATTATGAAAATGAATTTGGTGGCGTGCGTGATGTGGAAATTCCTTTTGAAGGAGTGGCCGTGAACGTCGATCGTCGTTACCATGAAACCAATAGTGATTTTACGCGTGAACAAATGCGCCAATATATGACCGAATCCGAGTGTAAGAGATGTCACGGGTTCCGTTTAAATGAACAGGCACTCTCTGTCAAAGTCGGAGGAAAACACATCAGTGAAGTGTTGGCACTGTCTGTAGATGATGAGATTGATTTCTTCAAAGACTTAAACTTATCCGAAACTGATGAGCAAATCGCAGCTCCAATCTTAAAAGAAGTAAGCTCTCGTTTGAAGTTCTTACGCAATGTTGGCTTGCAATATTTAACATTGAGCCGTGCCGCTGGGACTTTATCAGGGGGAGAAGCGCAACGAATTCGTTTAGCGACTCAAATCGGTTCAAACCTTTCTGGCGTCCTCTATATTTTAGATGAGCCTTCAATTGGACTTCACCAACGCGACAATGACCGCTTAATTGAATCCTTAAAGAGCATGCGCGACCTTGGCAACACGCTGATTGTCGTAGAACATGACGAAGATACGATGCGTGCTGCGGACTACTTGATTGATATCGGTCCAGGTGCGGGTGAATTCGGTGGCGAAATTATCGCAGCAGGAACTCCAAAAGAAGTGGAGAAGAATGCGAAATCACTGACAGGACAATATTTAGCTGGGAAGAAATACATTCCAGTCCCAAGCGAACGTCGCACAGAAGATAAGGGTTGGATTCATTTAGAAGGTGCTGCGGAAAATAACTTACGCGCTATCGATGTGGATGTGCCACTTGGACGTTTTGTGGCCGTGACAGGGGTATCGGGTTCTGGTAAGAGCTCGCTTGTCAACAGCGTATTGAAGAAAGCCTTAGCGCGTGAGATTACCCGTACGAAGGAAAAACCAGGGAAGTTCAAGAGCATTTCTGGATTTGAGAGCCTCGATAAGATTATCGATATCGACCAAAGCCCAATCGGAAGAACCCCACGAAGCAATCCAGCAACGTATACGGGTGTATTTGACGATATTCGTGATTTATTTGCGACCACAAACGAAGCAAAAATCCGTGGATACAAGAAAGGCCGCTTCAGTTTCAACGTGAAGGGTGGACGATGCGAGTCTTGTAAAGGGGACGGCATTCTGAAAATCGAGATGCACTTCCTGCCAGACGTATATGTGCCGTGCGAAGTGTGCCACGGAACGCGTTATAACTCAGAAACGCTCGAAGTGAAATACAAAGGAAAGAGTATCGCGGATATTCTTGAATTAACGGTCGAAGAAGCGGTGGAATTTTTCCAAGCCGTACCAAAAATCAAACGTAAATTACAAACAATTAAGGATGTTGGACTTGGCTACGTAACCCTTGGCCAATCTGCCACAACGCTCTCTGGAGGGGAAGCGCAACGGATGAAGTTAGCCAGCGAACTCCAACGTGTCTCAACCGGCAATACCTTCTACGTGCTCGATGAACCAACAACTGGCTTGCATACAGACGATATCGCACGCCTACTTGAAGTGTTGAATCGTTTAGTTGAAGCGGGCAATACCGTGCTTGTCATCGAACATAACTTAGATGTGATTAAGACCGCTGACTATATCATTGATATGGGTCCAGAAGGCGGTAGCGGTGGTGGACTTGTTATTGCGACAGGGACGCCTGAAGAAGTGGCGAAGGATAAAAATAGCCACACGGGTCGTTATTTAAAACGCGCTTTAGAAGCAGCCGCATCGCATAAAAAGAAGTAGAAATTTACGAGAAGAGATAGTTTGAAGAAGGTAGTTATGCTATACTCAACATAGATAATTTCTCAGGGGGAAACTTGAATGAACATGAAAGAATTAGTCGGCAAGAAAGCCGC
>CAKPVL010000036.1 GCA_934193545.1 uncultured Granulicatella sp.
GAAACATTAGAAATGAATGGATACATCGTTAAAGAAAGCAGGGATTAGATGGCTAAAGAAGATTACACGATGGAAGAACGTCAGGAGATTTTAAAAGACTTGATGTTACGCCTTCACGCTGGTGAAGATAAAGAAGTCATTCAAAAAGAGTTTAATGAAGCCTTTGATGAAATCACTCCTTATGAGATCCAGTTAATGGAGCGCAATCTGATGAGTGAAGGGATTACCTTTGCAGAGATTATGAGTCTATGTAACGTCCATGCAAATTTAATGGGGTCTAAGGTCAATACGGAGACAACCGTTGCAGATTTTGAACAACCAGGTCATCCAGTGCACGTGATGAAGATGGAGAATCTTGCTATTCGCAGTGCACTAGACCGTGTGGAACGTTTGCTGAAGAATTATCTAGAGACGAAGGATGAAACAATTAAAAAGGGCTTGAATCGCCAAATTTCGTTGCTTGGTCAATTTGATTATCACTATCAAAGAAAAGAATATGCCATGTTTCCGATTATGGAGAAAAAGGGCATTACTGCACCTCCTAAAGTAATGTGGGGTGTTGATGACCAAATTCGTGAATTGTATAAGGATTTCAAGACGGCACTAGAAAACGAACAAGCTAATGTGCTAGAAGAGTTTGAAGTGGTCCGTGATGAATTACTAGAGATGATTCAAAAGGAAGAGAATATTCTGATTCCGATGGTGGAACAAGTTTTCCATGTAGATGATTGGGAAACAATTGCTAATCAGTCACCAGAATACGGATATTGTATTGTAAAACCTGAAAAAGAATGGGCAGTTAAAAAAGACTTTGCCCCTGTGAAGACAAAAGTCGAGGTTGAAGAAGAAGGAGATATTCCTTTATCGACTGGGTCACTGTCATTAAAACAACTCAATTTGATTTTGAATTTATTACCGATGGAATTGTCGTTTGTAGACCACAATAATATTGTGAAATATTACAACGAAGGAAATGGTGAAGAGAAAATCTTTAAACGCACACCAAGTGCAATAGGCCGTGACGTGATTTTATGTCATCCGCCTAAAGTACATGAAACGGTTCAAACCATTTTTGAACAATTAAAGTCAAAACAAAAAGAAAAAGAAGAAATGTGGTTTAAGAAAGACGGCATGATGGTGCATGTGACGTATCACGCTGTTTGGGATGAAGAAGATAACTATGTAGGGTGTCTGGAATATGTTCAAAACATCCAATCGTTAGTGGATCATTTTAACCAAGCAGATGTGAAGCGAACTCTTTCTTAATGACTTTTAATATGTTACAATGCACGTGGATACATTCCACATTACACTTAACTTTAAAGGAGTTATTGACTTATGTATACGACGATGATTCTCGGTGCAATTGCTGGTCTAAGTTTATTCTTATACGGGATGCAATTGATGGGCGACGGATTACAAAAAGTAGCCGGAGAAGGCTTGAAAGGGATTATTCGTAAATTAACGAAAAATCGATTCATGTCAGTACTTGTTGGGATGTTTGTAACAACAATCATTCAAAGTTCATCAGCAACGACGGTAATGGTTGTTGGTTTCGTAAATGCTGGCCTAATGACATTAGCGCAAGCAGTAGGTGTTGTCTTTGGAGCAAACGTCGGAACGACGATTACAGGGCAAATGGTTTCCTTTAACTTGTCACAATGGGCACCTATCGTCATCGCTTCTGGTTTAGTAGCCAACATGCTTACTAAAAATCCAAAAGTAAAAGAAGCAAGTGAAATTTTCATTGGTTTCGGGATTCTATTTATCGGTATGAGTACATTAAGTACTTCACTAGAACCGTTAAAAGAATTACCAGAATTTACAAACTGGATTCTTGAATATGGTAGCAATCCGTTCGTGGGTGTCGGGATTGGTCTTTTAATGACTCTTGTATTGCAAAGTTCTTCAGCAACCATTGGGGTGTTAATTGCACTTGCTAGTCAAGGCGTGCTTCCAATTACAACAGCTGTATTTATCATCTTCGGGGACAATATCGGAACATGTACAACAGCGTTAATTAGTAGTTTAGGAACTTCTCGCCGAGGAAAACAAGTGGCTTTATTCCACTTAATGATTAATATTATTGGTACAATTTACTTCATGCTTTTCCTTCGCGGTATTCTTGTGAATGTCGTTGAAAGTATTGATCCAGGAAATGTGGCTCGTCAAATTGCCAATGCGCATACGATTTTCAATATCGTAAACGTAATTGTCTTATTCCCATTCACAAATCTTTTAGTAAAATTAATCCAAATGATTATTCCAGATGGAGAAGACGAAGAAGAAAGCATTACGCGTTATCTTGATAAACGTATCTTGGTAACTCCATCCATCGCTTTGGAAAATACAATGTATGAATTCGCTGCGATGGCTCAAGAAACAAGTCAAGCTTTAGAAAATGCGATTGGTGCAGCACGTACACGTGATAAGAAACTCGTGAAGAAAGCTCTTGAAAACGAAAAGAATATCAATGCGTATGAAAAAGCAATCGTGAAATACTTAGTTGAAATTTCTCAACAAAATGTATCTGCTAAAGACCAACAAACAATCGATGAGTTGTTTAGTACAGCAAATGACATCGAGCGTATCGGGGATCACGCAGAAAACATTGCAGACTTTGCTAAATCAATTATCGAACGTGAAATCTTCTTAGATGAAGATACGGCGCACGAATTAGACGGCTTGTACGCACTTGTTCAAAAAGGATTCGCATTATCAATCGATGCGTTATCAACTGGAGACCAAGATAAAGTTCAACAAGCGATTCAAATCGAACGTGATATCGATAAACTCAAAATTGAAGTTCGTGATAAATACATGAAACGTATGAACAAAGGGATTGCTTCTGCCGAATCAGGTATTTTCGTAATGGACTTATTAAGTAACTTAGAACGTATCAGCGACCACTTCAGAAATATTTCTGAAACGGTGGAACGCTTAAAACGTGCGGTTATCGTAACTGAATAACACTATTTATCCGTAGGCAATTTTGTCTACGGATTTTTTTGTAAAAGTGTAGTGATACCGTATACGGTATCACTCCTATAAAGTATAATGAGATTAGGAGGGATGTTTATGGGAGAAACATATGAAATTGGAGAATCGACATACGAGCAGATTAAAGATTTTCCTTATGATGAGTTAGTAAAAATACTTGCGATACTGACCATTGTTGAAGAGGAAGGGATTACGCCAGCCGTCTGGGAAAAATGGGGAGAGGTTAAGGATAATCGTGATACTTTAGTTTTCGAAGTATCCAGAAACTATAAGGAAGGTGTACCAAATGGGCCAATACCAAAAGAAGTTATACACAGAGTTAGAGTCTACTTATCCTGAATTTGTAGCGGATTTTAATAAGGAGTATTCGAAGCAAAAGATTGCGCTGCAGCTTGTCGAATTACGCCTTGAAACAGGGCTTTCTCAGAGAAAATACGCTAAAGCGAATGAACTAATGCAAAATAAAGTCTCTATTCTTGAAAACGGGAAGAGCAATGCAAGGCTATCGACTATTATTGATTTGGCTGCAAAGAATGGATATAAAGTCGAACTAAAATTTACCAAGTAAGCAAGTGAGCTAGTCTTAAGCAGGCTAGCTTATTTTTATGTCACAGTTAGTACAAAGGTTTAAAAAACAACAAGAGTATGATAGAATGAATCGAATTCAAAAACAAAGGAGAACGAAATGTTAAAAGTACAAAATGTAAGTCTATTATTTTCAGACCGTAAATTATTTGACGATGTAAACATCACTTTTACACCAGGTAACTGTTATGGGGTTATTGGTGCGAATGGTGCAGGAAAATCAACTTTCTTAAAAATCCTATCTGGAGAATTACAACCAACAACAGGTGAAGTTATCTTAGATCCACATGAACGTTTAACAGTCTTAAAACAAGACCACTTCGCATTTGAAGATGAACGCGTTATTGATACAGTTATCATGGGGCATAAACATTTATATGACATCATGAAAGAGAAAGATGCTATATACATGAAAGAAGATTTCTCTGATGAAGATGGTATCCGCGCTGCTGAACTTGAAGGGGAGTTTGCTGAATTAAACGGTTGGGAAGCTGAAAGTGATGCTTCACAATTACTACAAGGATTAGGTATCACTGAAGACCAACACTACAAACTAATGAGCGAATTAGTCGAAGCGGATAAGGTTAAAGTGTTACTTGCGCAAGCGTTATTCGGTAAACCAGACGTTCTATTATTAGACGAACCTACAAACGGTTTGGATGCAAAATCAATTGCATGGTTAGAAGAGTTCTTAATCAACTTTGATAATACAGTTATTGTTGTATCCCATGACCGTCACTTCTTAAACAAAGTATGTACACATATGGCGGACGTTGACTTTGGTAAGATTAAATTATTCGTTGGTAACTATGATTTCTGGTTACATTCAAGCCAATTAGCTGCGAAATTATTAGCAGACCAAAACGCGAAGAAAGAAGAGAAAATCAAAGAGTTACAAGAGTTCATCGCTCGTTTCTCTGCGAACGCTTCTAAATCAAAACAAGCGACTTCTCGTAAGAAAATGTTGGATAAAATTACATTGGATGATATTCAACCTTCAAGCCGTAAATATCCATTCGTTGGTTTCTCACCAGCGCGTGAAATCGGTAATGACTTATTATTAGTCGAAGGATTATCAAAAACAATTGATGGCGAAGTGATTTTCGAAAACGTAAGCTTCCAATTGTCAAAAGACGATAAAGTAGCGTTCTTAAGCCGTTCAGATATTGCAATTACAACATTATTCAAGATCTTAACGGGCGAAATGGAAGCAGACAGTGGTACATTCAAATGGGGTGTTACAACTAGTCAAGCGTACTTACCAAAAGATATGACAGACGAATTCTCAAACGAGAACTTAAATATCTTAGAATGGTTACGTCAATACGCACCTGTAGAAGAACAAGATAACACATTCTTACGTAGCTTCTTAGGTCGTATGTTATTCTCTGGAGACGATGTTATGAAACAAGTAACAGTTCTTTCAGGGGGAGAAAAAGTGCGTTGTATGTTATCTAAATTAATGCTTTCTAAAGCAAACGTGTTAATCTTAGATGATCCAACAAACCACTTAGACTTAGAATCAATCACTGCATTGAATGATGGCTTAATTGCCTTCAAAGGTTCATTACTATTCTCAAGTCATGACCACGAGTTCATTCAAACAACTGCGAACCGTATTATCGAAATCGGACCAAAAGGCATTGTGGACCGTCTTGGCTCTACTTATGATGAGTTCCTTGAAGATGAGGCTGTTCAAGCACGTGTAGATGCGTTATATAATTAATAAATTATTAGACCAGAAGAATTAAAGTCTTCTGGTCTTTTTACTGTATTTAGTGTAGGATAAGGTTATTAGAGGAGGTATTCAAATGACAAAAATTTATTTTGCAAGTCCATTATTCTCAGAAATGGAATTAGCCTTTAACAAAGTACTCGTAGAAAAAATTCGCAACCAGTTCCCAGGGGTAGAGGTGTACTTACCACAAGAACAAATGGCGATTAATGACAAGAGCTCGTATGCGGACTCAACAATGATTGCCCAATATGACACAGATGCATTATTAGAATCAGACTTAATGATTGCGGTATTAGATGGAGCAACTATCGATGTTGGTGTAGCTAGTGAAATTGGGGTAGCGTATCACGCAGATATGCCAATTCTTGGGTTATACACAGATAGCCGTCAACAAGGGGCGGATAATCCTCAAAAATTAGAGGCTTTACAAGAAGTAGCAGAGTCACAATTTAGCTATGTAAACCTTTATACAGCGGGACTTGTGAAGCTTCGTGGTGAGATCGTTTCTAGTAGTGATGAGCTACTTGAAGCGCTAAAAGCCTATCTTAAGGAATCATAAAATTGTAAAGTTTTGTTACAGTTCTGTAATATAACTGATACTTTCTCAATATGTTTCTCATGTAAAATGTGAGGTAAGTTGGAGAAAGTGTGGTGAAAATCACTTTTGAAAAAGATTAAACATATTGTTCTGACTTTAATGGCTTTTATCTTAGTCTCTGGACCGTTAGCACCTTCAGTATTTGCGGAGGAAACGGATATCCAGAAGCTAGAAGCACAATTAACTTCAGAATTACAAAAAGTGAATACGAAATATCAAGAAATTGAAAGTTTAAACCAACAAATCGATTCTCTCAATAAAGAGAAAGAAACACTTGCTGAAAAGATTACGACTCAAGAAGCAAAAGTGGAAGAACGTAAACAAGTGGCAGCCAAACGATTGCAACAAATTCAAGTTTCTGACTTTGTTTCTTATAGTGTTTTACATCTATTAAATTCAGAAAGTATTTCAGATTTCTTAAATCGATTATATGTATTTCAACAATTATTCCAATCGGATGAAGAAGTGTTGAAGAACTTATCACAGCAAGTAGCTGAATTATCTCGCCTGAAAACAGCAGCAGAACAAGCGTCAACTGACTTAGTCGCTAAAAAAGAACAACTTACTGCTGAGAGTCAAGCGTTCGAAGGTTCAGTAAATGATTTGAAAAAATTAATTGCTGATAACAAAGAAGCTCTTGCAAAAGTACAAGAACAAAAGAAAGAATCATCTGCAGTGGTTGCCTCAGCTATTACAGCAGTAGCGCAATTAACTTCAGACAAACCAGCTGTAGCCTCATCTACGCAGCAAACACCAACGACTCAAGCTGCAACAGCTGAACCAGCTACAACGGTTGCTCAAACGCAAGCACCTGCAACATCAGAAACACCAACGACACAGGCAGCTGTATCAAGCAACCAATCTGGTGGAAGAACATTAAACGTTCAAGCGACTGGATATTCTTATAACGAACCAGGATTAAGCCCTTATACAGCGACTGGTATCGACTTACGTAAGAACCCAACAGTCATTGCAGTTGACCCAAGCGTGATTCCTTTAGGAAGCCTAGTTGAAGTTCCTGGATACGGAATTGCGATTGCTGGAGATACTGGTGGAGCGATTAAAGGAAATATCATTGACCTTCACTTCACAACAGTAGATCAAGCTAACCAATGGGGAAGACGTAATGTTACTATCCGAATTCTAAACTAAACGAAAAAGCACTCTCGATTAGAGAGTGTTTTTTGTTGGGTAAAATTTGAATGGTTTATCTTTCTAATTCGTTTTTATGCTCATGAATCCAGTCTTTTATTTGATGAATAAGAGGAAGCAGGCTCTGACCTAAGGGTGTTAATCCATAAAAGGTTTTATGCCCAGTACTGGACTCACCACGTTTATAAAGGACATTAATTTCTATTAATTCATTTAAAGATTGGGTGAGAACTTTGCGAGAAATGGATCCAAGCGTTCTTTCAAGTTGTGCAAAATACATTTCTTCTTTTTCTAGAGTTAATAAAATAAAGACACTCCATTTCCCTAATAACGGGAGTGCTAGTTTTCGTAGACAAGTTTCATTTTCCATATGTAGGCACCTCAAAGTAACTTCTATTAATCATTTTTATATTCTTTATAATTATACATATTAACATGTTTTTAACTAATAAGGAGGATGAAAATGTTTTTTAGAACGTTTGAATTTGATTTTGAGACAAGACGATTAATGTGGTACTGCCCATATGGAGGTAGCGATTTTGCTGAAGTTTCAACAACTGTAGAAAAGATTAGAGAAAGAGACTATGAATCTTGGTATCGTGAATGGAAGAATGTAGGAGATATACTAACAAGTAAAAATTACCTTAGTCAAACCTCAAAAGGAAAGGCTTTTTTAAGAGCTAGTCGATATTATCAGGCTGCTGAATTTTTCTTACATCCAACAGACACACGGAAGTTAGAAGTCTATGAAAAATCCGTAGATTACTTTTATTATGCATTAGACCTTTTAAACATTCCATATAAAACGAAAAACGTAAATTTTGGAGAATTAACTTTACGTACTTTGTATTTTAGAACATCGCAAAAGTGTAAAGGAACTTTGTTTATTTGTAGTGGATTTGATGGATTGTTGGAAGAACTTTATTTTACTAATGTGAAAGCTGCTTTAGACGAAGGATATAATTGTATCCTTTTCGAGGGACCAGGGCAATCGCATGTTATTCGTTATCAACATAAAGCGTTTATTCCTAATTGGGATGAAGTGGTTTCTTGTGTAGTGGATGCCTACGAGGACGAAATTGTATCACCTAAAATTGGTATTGGATTATCTTTAGGTGGTTTACTGATGGCTCGTGCTTCTAACCTAAATCCTTATGTATTAGACAAAGTGGTATTGTTTAATTATTTTCCATCCTTACTTGATTCCTTTAAAACAAATATTCCCAAGTTCCTGCATCGTTACCTGAAGACAGAATTTCCAAGGTCGATAGAGAAGATTATTTCGTTCTATATCAAGAAGGTTCCTTTCTTAAATTGGCAAATTGAAAATGCAAAATGGGTGTTTGGCAAGAACTCTTTGAATGAGCTTATTAGCTTTTGTCGGGAATTTGAAGAGTTGCCTGTGAATAATCCTGTATTGGTTTGTGTAGCTAAAAACGATAACTATTATGATTCGTCACTTGGAGTCGAATACTATAATTCACTCAGTATAAAAGAAAAGAGATTAGTTGAGTTCGAAAAAAATGACTATTTTAGTGAGCTCCACTGCCAAAATGGGGCATCCTATGACACTAACGATGTTATTTTTGAATGGTTAAATGATTGTTAATTTGGTAAAATAATAGATAGCGACTTAGAATTAGGAGGATTTCTATGATTAAGCTAGTAGCTATCGATATGGATGGCACACTATTAAACA
This sequence comes from uncultured Granulicatella sp., assembly GCA_934193545.1. GTDB lineage: Bacteria > Bacillota > Bacilli > Lactobacillales > Aerococcaceae > Granulicatella. The sequence continues at coordinate 8,773 of CAKPVL010000036.1, forward strand.
GTAAAAAACAATTATTAGAAGAAACAAAACAATATTTCAAAGATTTTCATAATAAAGGGACTGAAACTTTATTGGTGCTTTGTACAGGCCGTCCAGAGAGTGGAATTCGTCCATATTTAAAAGACTTAGGTTATTTAGAAGAAAATCACTATATTATTAGTCAAAACGGTGCCAATATTTATGAGAGTCAAACCGGAGAACGTGTGATGGATGCGTTCGTTGATTCTGCTGCGATTCAAAAATGGATTGAATTAGGAAAGAAACACGGAATCAGCGTGATGGGTGCCGGTGTGGATTACTATTATTCGTTCGATGAAGATCCAACTGAATGGATGGAGTTTGATGTAAAACTTGTGAGCGGCAAGTTGAAAAGAATTCCAACCAAAGAGTCTTTAAACACTGATTTCTATAAAATCCTACTAATGGGAGATGAAGAGCAACTCAATGAGTTTGAAACATTTATTCCCCAGGAGTGGAGAGACGAATTTTATGTGGTTCGTAGCCAAAAATATTTAGTTGAAGTACTAACAAAAGGTGTAAATAAAGCTTTTGGATTAGAAAAATTAGCCCAAAAACTGAATATTCAACCGAGTGAAATCGCGGCTATTGGGGATGCTGCTAACGATATCGAAATGTTAGAATACGCAGGACTTGCTATTGCGATGGGGAATGCAAGCGAAGAGGTAAAAGCTATTTCGGATATCGTCACTGATACTAATGAAAATAATGGCGTTATTAAAGCGATTGACAAGTTAATTCAGTAAGAGTACAAGAAGCAAAATGTAACTTATATGTTACATTTTGCTTTTTCTCTTTTTAGTAGCTTTAGACAGGATAGAATAATGAGGTTTTCTTGACAAATACGCATTCCTCTAGTATTCTTTATAGCAACAATATAAATCCTTAGACAGAGACATAAAACGTACACTAAAGAGATAGAAGCCGTGGCTGAGAGCTTCTAACCGTACAAGGAAAGACACTCTTGAGGAGAATAATGCAAAGTTATTCCGGTAATTCCGTTATCATTAAGAGGGAAAGAGCTCTTTCCGAACTAAGGTGGTACCACGAAAATTTCGTCCTGACTTCTATTGAAGTTGGGATTTTTTTATTTTTATCGAAAGAAAGGATGATTCATATGATTCAAAAACCAAAAGGGACAGCCGATTTATTACCTGAAGAACTCAAAATTTGGCACTATATCGAAGAAACAGCACGCATCATTTTAGGCGATTATCAATTTGAAGAAATGCGTACACCAATGTTTGAAAGCTACGATTTATTTAGCCGTGGTGTTGGGGATACGAGTGATATCGTTTCAAAAGAGATGTATGATTTCTACGATAAAGGAGATCGTCACATTACACTTCGTCCAGAAGGAACTGCAGCGATCGTTCGTGCCTATGTGGAAAATAAATTATACGGACCAGAACATAAGAAACCTTATAAAGTGTATTATATGGCTCCAATGTTCCGTTACGAGCGTCCACAATCAGGACGTCTACGTCAATTCCACCAATTAGGAGTTGAAGTATTTGGTTCTACAAATCCAGCTACAGACGTCGAAACAATTGCGATGGCATGGGATCTGTTAAAAGAACTCGGCTTATCAAATATGCGCTTAGTGATTAACTCACTTGGGAAGACAGCCGACCGTATTAAATACCGTGAAGCGTTAATTAGTTACTTAGAACCATTTGCAGACGAACTTAGTGAAGATTCCAAAAATCGTCTTCACAAAAATCCATTACGTGTGTTAGATAGTAAAGACAAACGTGATATTGAAATCGTGAAAAATGCACCACGCATCTTAGAATTCTTATCAGACGAAGCGCGTACGCACTTTGAAAAAGTACAACAATACTTAAATGCTTTGGATATTCCATTTGAAATCGATGAAACAATGGTACGTGGTCTTGATTACTATCAAGATACCATTTTTGAAATCATGACAGATTCTAAGTCATTTGGTGCTAAAACTACAATTTGTGGTGGAGGTCGCTATGACGGGCTTGTTCAAGAACTTGATGGACCTGAAACTCCAGGGTTTGGTTTTGGTCTAGGAATCGAACGTTTAGTCTTATTAATGAAAGACGAACAAGTGGAAATTCCGGAATTACAAGAACTAGATGTCTATGTTGTTGGACTTGGTGAAGAAACAGAAGAGGAAGTGTTAAAACTTTCAATTTCACTCCGTCAACAAGGGTACTCAGTGGATCGTGATTTCTTCGGACGCAAAGCAAAACCACAATTCAAGAACGCTCAAAAATATGGCGCTAAAGTGGTCATTACACTAGGTGAAGAAGAATTAGAAACAAAACAAGTACCAGTGAAAGTAATGAAAACTGGTAAAGAAGTAAAAATTAATTTACAAGAACTCTATGATGATTTCGATAGCATTTATCGTCAAATCACAATGGATACAACTGCCATTGACGAGTACTTTGGTAAATAGAAAGAGGGATGGATATGAAAAGAAGAACAGAATATTGTGGATTAGTTAGTGAAAAATTAGTAGGTCAAACAGTGACATTAGATGGTTGGGTTGCTAAACGTCGTGACCACGGTGGAGTTATCTTCATCGACTTACGTGACCGTGAAGGCATTATGCAAGTGGTCTTCAACCCTGCGCGTAACCAAGAAGCGTTTGAAATTGCTGAAAAATTACGTTCTGAATATGTCATTCAAGTAACGGGGGAAGTAGCGTTTCGTGGCGAAGGTTTAGAAAACCCAAATCTTAAAACGGGTAAATACGAGTTGTTAGTGGACGAAGTAGAAGTATTCTCTAAGGCGAAAACATCTCCAATTTATATTGATGACGAACAAAAACCATCTGAAGAATTACGTTTGAAATATCGTTATTTAGATATTCGTCGTCGTCCAGTATTAGAAAACTTACGCCTACGTCATAAAACGACTAAATCAATTCGTGAATATTTAGATGGCGAAGGATATATCGATGTAGAAACTCCAATTTTAGCGAAATCTACACCAGAAGGAGCGCGTGACTACTTAGTGCCTTCACGTGTTCATGAGGGAAGCTTCTATGCATTACCGCAATCACCTCAAACATTTAAACAATTGTTAATGGGTGCTGGATTAGACCGTTACTACCAAATCGTTCGTTGTTTCCGTGACGAAGACTTGCGTGGAGACCGTCAACCAGAATTTACACAAGTCGATATCGAAACAAGCTTCTTATCAGCTGAAGAAATTCAAGAAATGATGGAAGGCTTATTGAAGAAAGTGATGAAAGATACATTGGATGTGGATGTTCAAACTCCATTCCC
>CAKPVL010000037.1 GCA_934193545.1 uncultured Granulicatella sp.
GAAGAGCTTCGCGAGAATACGCAGTTTGTGCGTATGAGTGGTGCGGGTCTAAGAGAAAGCCATCCACATGATGTTCAAATCACTAAAGAAGCACCAAACTATTCAATCTCATAAAAGACAAAAAAGCTATTAACCGGCTATTGGCTTACATCCTTTCGGATGTTGCCTATAGTAGCTGTAATGGGGCACCGGCTCGAGCCTGTAGTCTCTCACCTTTAAATCCTCAAAGACGGAGTAAGGAATAAATTCCTAAAAGAAGATAGTTGATAAACTTAGACACAGTAGCTGATTGAATTAAGCTTCATCATTCATGATTTGCTTAATTCTAATCAACCTTGCGGGGGTAAGACTACGAAGCAAAACGACTCACACTGTGAGTCGTTTTTTGCTTCTGTCTTACTCCCTTATTCGTTTTAATACCACTTCCCATTACTGCTACTATGGGATCCGAAAGGACAGCCAATCGCCTTTTAATAGCTTTTTTTATTGAATAGTTCAGCCAAAAAGAAAATGAACATCATGTGTGTCTTTCACCACTCACGACAAACTGGTATTCTCTTTGAGAGGGAGGGAAGATAGGACAGGGTGTGTGCGTTTCACGGCTAATAAAATAGTGTGTGCTTCTGACTAAAAACACAAAAGTTTCAAAGCTTTAATATTGAAGAATTAGGAAAATTTAGCAAAGTGGTTCTTACGAGATTAGTGCCAAGAAAAGCGATAGGAGTGCGGTTTGAGGAGGAGTGGCGTTAAGTTTTGGTATGGAAAAGGTTAGGAAAAAGGAAAATTAGTTGTTTTTGGATTGCTCATCGGTTATGATGTACATGTTTCTGAAAATTTATGAAAGCTTTGGAAGGAAGCGACAAGGATAGCGCCAGGCCTGTTTGAAAAAACAGGTGACGAGGAATGAGTTTATCGAAATACTCGGCGGATGACTCAAGGCAGTGCAGTCTACAGTTTCATACAAACCATTTTCGCAAGGGAATGACAAAATTGAAACGGCACCAGAAACATAATCAAAATTACAATAAAAAGAGGCCTGAATGAGACCTCTTATAAAAGGAGTTAAAAATTATGTGCGGAATCGTAGGATGTATTGGACACGACAGAATTCAAACTGTAGTGTTAAACGGATTAGAAAAGCTTGAGTATCGTGGATATGACTCAGCAGGATTATTTATTATGGACGAAGATGGATCAACACAATTAGTGAAACGTGTTGGACGTATTCAAAATCTTCGTGATGCAGTGGATGAAGCTATTCCAGCATTTGCAGGGATTGGGCACACTCGTTGGGCAACACACGGACCAGCGACAGAAAACAACGCTCATCCTCACCAATCACAATCAGGTCGTTTCACATTAGTGCACAACGGCGTAATTGAAAACTATGACGAATTGAAAAAAGAATTCTTAAGCGACGTTGACTTCAAATCTCAAACAGATACAGAAGTTGCCGTAAACTTAGTAGAATACTTTGCGAAAAAAGAAAATTTATCAGGTAAAGAAGCTTTCCGTCGCGCGTTGAAAGAAATCCGCGGATCATTCGCGTTCGGTTTATTAGACAGCGAAAAACCAGGCGTTCTTTACGCAGCAAAACATAAGAGCCCATTATTAGTAGGGGTTGGCGAAGGCTTCAACGTCATTTGTTCAGACGCAATGGCAACAATCGCTGAAACAGACCGTTACATCGAAATCAAAGACGAAGAGTTAATCACTTTAACTGCGGACTCTGTAGAAATCGAAACAATCGACGGCGAACCAGTAGAACGTGCACCATACGTTGCGGAATTAGATGCAGACGATTTAGAAAAAGGGGCTTACGCTCACTACATGCTTAAAGAAATGGATGAACAACCAGTTGTATTACGTAAAATCATCCAAAACTACCAAGACGAAAATGGTCAATTACAAGTCGATAAAGAAATCCAAGAGAGCATTTTAGCAAGCGACCGCATTTACGTGATTGCCTGCGGAACAAGCTACCATGCAGGATGGGTTGGTAAAGCGTTAGTAGAACAACTTGCTGGAATCCCAGTAGAAGTTCACTTAGCAAGCGAATTTGCTTACCACCAACCATTATTATCACAGAAACCATTCTTCATTTTCTTATCACAAAGTGGAGAAACAGCGGACAGCCGTCAAGCGTTAGTAAAAGTAAACGAGCAAAACTTCCCATCATTAACAATCACAAACGTGAAAGGCTCAACACTTTCTCGTGAAGCAAGCTACACTTTACTATTACACGCAGGCCCTGAAATTGCCGTAGCTTCAACAAAAGCTTACACTGCACAAATCGCAGTAATGGCCGTTTTAGCAGACGCATTACGCGCTTCTAAAGGTTTAGAAGCTCCATTCGACATGAAGCACGACTTAGGTGTCGTTGCCGCTTCAATCGAGAGCGTATTATCAGACAAACAAGCCGTTCAAGACTTAGTTCAAGAGCGTTTATTAGAAACTCGCAATGCTTTCTACATCGGTCGTCATTTAGACTACTATGTAGCAATGGAAGCAGCGTTGAAATTAAAAGAAATCTCATACGTGCAAACTGAAAGCTTTGCCGCAGGGGAATTAAAACACGGAACTATCGCCCTAATCGAAGAAGGCACTCCAGTAATCGCATTATTAAGTGAACCAGTTGTAGCGAGCCACACTCGCGGAAATATCCAAGAAGTGAAAGCTCGTGGCGCTGTCGTAACAACAATTGCGATGGAAGGTGTTGAACAAGAAGGTGACGATATCATCGTTCCAGCGGTGCCAATCTTATTAGCACCAATCGTATCTGTAGTGGTAACGCAATTAATTGCGTACTACACTTCTCTTGGTAAAGGATTAGACGTGGATAAACCGCGTAATCTTGCCAAGTCAGTAACAGTAGAATAGAAAAAATGGTGGACGGCTGTCCACCATTTTTTGTTTTCGAAGGATGCAAAATCCATTTGAAAAGAAGAGGGGATATAGCCCAAAGGGCTTACGAATAAACTCCAGACCGAAGGGATGTCTCTATAGTTGCTACAATAAGGGCACCGGACTGAGCCTGTAGTCTCAGTTCCTACCAAGCTTCAAACTGACTCTACGGGTTTCACCCTAGAGTCAGTAATTCACATTGGTTGCACTCCCTTATTGTTGCTACTATGGAATCCCTTGGTCTTCCGTTTATTCTTCGCCTTTGGACCTTATTTCAAATGGATTTTGCTTCATTCGAAAGAAAGGGAAGAGAAGAAAAGAAAAGTGGGGAGCAGAAAACGTAGTTGCTGCAGGGGTGCGGTGATGAAGGGGCGTGACATGCGTTCATATGTTTCTCGCAGTGTAACAGATTAGGAACATCCAAAAAATATTGAGATGTGCTTATTCGAACGAAAAACTGCTGGCAGAAATTGGATAAAGAGTGCAGACAAGATTACGGAAAATCATGCGGATTTTATAATCGCAGTAACAGGGGATAGCATTCGAAGTGAATTACGGACTCTTTTAGAGTCCGTTTGAATCTCGAAAGTGCTTGAGACGTAGGCTCAAGCCGGTGCCCAGTTACAGCGATTATAAAGAAATCCGCAAGGATTTGAAGGAATCTTGTCTTTACTTTTTACAGGGGATATTTTAGACAATTTGGTTCGTTCGAGTAAGTTATAGCACCACCATACATTTTTTTGCGAAGGGGTTGGCTCGTCTGTTACAATGAAGGGAAAGAATGGAAAGCGAGGGAAGCGCGTGAAGGTAGTATTTGTTTGTCTAGGGAACATTTGTCGTTCTCCGATGGCAGAAGCTGTATTTAGAAAAATGGTTCATGAAGAAGGATTGGAAGATAAAATTACGATTGATTCCGCTGCGACAAGTACGTGGGAGCATGGGAATCCGGTGCATCACGGCACTCGTAAGAAACTCGAGGAGCACGGCATTTCCGCAAAAGGGCTTGTGTCACGGACGTTGGACGCGACGGACCTGGACGCGGACTACATTCTTGGAATGGATGCGTCGAATGTGCGTAATATCCACGCTTTTGTCGATGGAAAATCGGATGCGACGGTGGCTCGCTTGCTAGAAGTGGCAGGGGTGCAGCGCGATATCGCCGATCCGTGGTATACAGGGGACTTTGATGCGACGTACCGCGATGTGACGCTCGGGTGCAAGGCGCTCTTAGAACAATTAAAAAATGAATTATAGTTTAGACTTAGAAATAAACGATGAGAGAGGGAACCTATGTGAAGAAAATTAGTGACTTAGGCATTACAGGGAAAAAGCTCCTTGTTGAAGGGATTGGCTTTCTCGTTGTCGGGATTTTGCTCTTAATTTATGGGCCAAGCTTCCCGGAATTAATGCTCAGATTGTTTCTGACGTTTTTAACTCTACGTGAACTATGGAATCTACTGTTTCGTTGGTTCAGTAAGGCAGCCGCAAAAGATCCGTTATGGGTGAATGTCGGGAAATTAATACTGTATGGATTTTTAGCAGGAAATCAATTCTTCCTGTCACTGCCGATTGCGATTGTGAGTATATTGATGGGATTAAACCAAGTGATGAACGCTGGAATTAGCGGTGTGACGTACTATATTTATGTCAAAGACGGTATTCGTCCACGTCTTCGCTTACTCTGGGATGCGACTTGGATGTCTGTTGTTGGTGTGGCTACCTTAATCGCTCTTGGGGGCGACGGCAATTTACAAATGTTCTTCCTTTCGCTCTATTTTATCGGGCATGGGATTAGTAATATTCGTGACGGCTGGTTCTTCGAGGCCGAAGTTGGCAAGAAAGTCATTCGCAGACGTCTTCGAACAGGTTTGCCACTTGTGTTGGCTGCGATTATCCCTCGCGTCACCTTGCAGAAAATCAATGATGCGTTGGAACTTGGTGAAGGGGAAACAGCTTCTGAAATTTACGACCGTACTAAAGAAAATGCCGAACCAAACTTAGAAATGTTTATTCACGTCACAAAAGACGGGTTTGGTGCAATGGGGCATGTCGATATTTGTTATAAGGGACGTATCATTTCATTCGGAAACTACGATACGAATTCGGAGCGCCTCTTTGGAACGATGGGCGACGGGGTGCTTTTCAGTGCCGACCGTGAAAAATACATCGAATTTTGTAAACGCGAAAACCATAAGACTTTGCTCGGCTATGGCCTAGCCTTGTCTCCAGAACAAATGGCTGCCATCGATAAGGAAATCGCCAAACTGATGTCGCTCACAGTGCCGTGGGATCCACCAAAAACCGTGAAAGCAGCACGTCCTGGAATCGACAAGGAAGAGCCGATGTATGCTTACAAGCTTAAACAAGAAGCGGACGCAAAATTGTATAAGTTCGTCTCTTCAAAATTCAAGACATACTTCGTGATGAGTACGAACTGCGTGTTACTAGCCGATACTATTGTCGGAAAAGCAGGAACGGATATTTTAAGCGCCCGAGGATTTATTTCCCCAGGGACGTATCAAGACTACTTAGATAAGGAGTTTGAGAGACCGCACAGTCTAGTCGTGACTAAGCGCGTCTATCAGTAAGAACATGGAACTTCAGGAAAAAGAATTCTTTATGAGGGAAGCGTTGAAGGAAGCGCAGAAAGCCTATGACCAAGCGGAAGTGCCAATCGGGGCGGTCGTCGTCCTAAACGGTGAAATCATTGGTCGCGGCCATAACCTACGCGAAAAAGAACAAGACGCGACTCTTCACGCTGAAATCAAAGCGATTCGACAAGCCAACCAGCACCTTGGAAGCTGGCGACTGGAAGAATGCGAACTCTTCGTCACATTGGAACCTTGTCCGATGTGTAGCGGAGCAATGATTCTCGCGCGCCTCAAAAAGGTGACATTCGGCGCCTTCGACCCAAAAGCGGGAACAGCTGGCACCTTTATGAACCTCCTTCAAGACGAGCGATTCAACCATCAAGTCGAAGTCGAGCAAGGCATCTTGGAAGACGAATGCAAAGAGATTTTGCAGACATTCTTCAAAGGCCTCCGCGAACGCAATAAACAACGAAAACAAGAAGCAAAAGAAGCACAGCTTTCCGAGTAGGAGGCTGTGCTTTTTAACGTTCTTAACAAAAACTTATCATTGTAAACGGTTATCGGCTCTTGAAAATTATTTTCATTTTATATAAAATTTTAAATAGTTTGAAAAAGGAAAGGAGCAGTAAATATGAAATTATCAGAAAAACAAACACAAGTCTTAGGGTGGATTGCAACATGTATGTCCGTTGCAATGTATGTAGCGTATATTCCGCAAATTATGAATAACTTAGCCGGACACAAAGGAGACTTCATTCAACCACTCGTTGCCGCATTAAACTGCTCATTATGGGTATACTATGGATTATTCAAACCGAACCGTGACATCCCACTAGCAGCTGCAAACGCACCTGGTATCTTCTTTGGTCTAATCTCTGCTTTTACAGCAATTTTTTAATCAATGATGATTCGCACAGCTTCGATTACGAGGCTGTGCTTTTTGATTTCTACGGAACTATGCGGATTTCTTTATAATAGCTGTAACGTTGCATCGGTTCGAGCCAAGTCTGGCACCTTCGACAAAAGTGCGATGTTTGAAAACTCATTTTTACAGGAGTAGAATAGAGGATGTCGTTAAAAGTTTCAAAGTGAACTGGAGGAATACTTATGTCATTTTTAGGTTATAACAAAGGAGAAACGTTAGAATTCAACTACAAAAAAGCGTGCGGCTTATGGCTTATCGCAGTCGCATTCGTGATTGCACTCGCAACGGTTGTAGGTGGAGAACAAATCATTAATATGCAGGTCTTCAGTATCGGCTATATGGTGAGCTTCTTTTCTATCAATCTGAATAAAAAAGTACTCCATAAATTCTCGGACGGCCCTTCAACACCTTTCCAACGCAAAATGTCGTTATACTCAGTAATTCTCTTATTTATTTTACTAGTACTCTTAGGTGGCCCATTCTTCGAAACAGAAAACTGGAGACTCATCTGGTTAGGCGCGCTCCTTGCGACAGGAATTCATTTCTTCCCGTACTATTTCGTTCATGGAAAATCAATGATCTTCCTAGGATTGGCATGCGTGATCAATGCAGCGGTCGGATACCTTTCTCCACAAAGCTCCCTCGTGACCATCGCCTATATCGATGCCTTTATTAAATTAGCCTTTGGAGTTTACCTATTCTTCTTATCCAAACCATCCAAAGCATAAACTTATTTTAGAGAACAAGCAGCAAATCAATCTGGTTTGCTGTTTTTTATATGGTTGATTTCTTCGGAACTTTGCGGGACGTAAACTCTAGAATTCTATTAGGAAATGATTATTTTTTTGATAAGAAACAAGTACTCTAGCTGGAATATGGTAAAATTGGCATTGAAATTTAGAAGAAAGGACACGCCCATGAAAAAAGGAATAGTAAGATTAACGGTTATAGTAGGAATACTTTTACTTCTGCTAGTAGCCTTTCTAAACTATAAGAACCAACGAATTCATAATATCTTTGATGAAATTTATTATGAAGAGGATGACTATCATTCGTATGAGGAATTATTTAGGGAAAGAGCTTTTAGCAAAATCAAAGATATAAAATTCTATGATGATGATTCAGAAGATTTTTATCAACATCGAGTGGATTATCAAGAAAGTCAATTACCAAGAAATATAACGTCATTATCATATAGTTTCCATTTTTCGGATTCTAAAGTGCCCTATTTTATATTAGAAATACGAAAAAAACTAGCAAATGCTAAAACAACAATTAATATAGACTACCAATATTTCCCAGAGAATAAAACGTTAGAAAAAAATATGTGGTATTTTGATGGCAAGACTGAAATTTATGCGAAAGAAAAAATAGAGGACTATCTAAAACACAATGGGACTTCATTGGACGAGGTTCAGAGTGAATTTGATAGAGTTTTAAAAGAAAAGATATTGTCAGACTGGACTACGATTTATCCAAGTCGTTTCACTTCTACAAATTGGGGAGAAGTCGATGTGAAGGAGTATTGGGAAGAAAGAATTGTCCCTAAAAAATAGAGCAGATTTTTGATGGGTAGTGATTTCGAAGAATCTTGTGGATTCTATAGTAGCAGTAACGTGTTACGCATTAAATGCGAATTAGGAGGTGTAGGAATTTATTTCGTACACCTCCTTTGAGGCTTTAAAGGTGAGAGACTTCGGCTCGAACCGGTGCAACGTTACAGCTACTATGAAGAAATCCGCAAGGATTCGAAGAAATCAAAAAATGTGGATACCTTTTTACAACCCATGACTTTAGTAATGACAATCAATGACAAAAGTGTCTGTTGCAGGGCTTCTTAAAATGATTTAATAAAGACAAGGAAAACAGTTAAGGAGCGATTCAAATGAAAATCAACATCAAAAAACAAGACACAAACCAACTCACAAAAGATTTAATGATTGTGGCGCTCGTCATCAATTCGTTAGCCCTTGTCCTTCACCTGGTACTAAACATGTTTACAGGCGCAGCATTAATCACTGCAGTCACAAGCCATTTCATCTTTATCCTTCTCCCAATTATGTACCTAGCAGAGGATGCTAAGAAAAATAAAGAAGCCGACAACCGGTAAGCACAAGCGAAAATTTTAGATAGCTTTTCCTTCTGGAGAGACTATCTTTTTTAGTGTCTCTTTTGCAATCCCTCGGCACGTATTGATTTTAGAAAACAAAGCAGATTCACTTGAAAAAGAAACATCCCATAGAGAAGCACGAACCCCATCGTTGGCGGTAGGGAGCAGACATATTATCTCTTCACGTTGATTTCGGAGAAGCTTGCGGATTTTATAATCGCAGTAACGGGGAATCGCATCGAATGTGAATTACGAGAAGTAAGGACTTGTCCTGTACTTCTCGTTTGAAGCTTCGAAGATGAGAGACTCGAAGAGGCTCGAACCGGTGCCCTGTAACAGCGATTATAAAAATAATCCGCAAGCATTCGAAGAAATCAACACCCGCAAGGGTGGCCTTTAAAAAGAGAAAATAACTGTGGAGCACCCCTTCTAATTCCTACTACCAAACTAATTGGGATAGCCTTATTTGCACTCTCTATGTGGAGCGTTTCCGTTTATTTCTTTTTCAAGCAAAATCTGCTTGCTTTTCGAGGAGAAGTTTTGTATAATAATACGTGCCGTTAGGCCGTATGGCAATAGCGAACTTATGAATCGAGTCAGGTCCGGAAGGAAGCAGCTATAAGTAATGTTCGCTATGTGCTGTATGTACATAGAAGAAGAATCAGGCTGGACCAACGGTTCAGCCTGTTTTTATGAAAAGAGTATCCAGTGGAGGGAGAATAGTCGCATGAAAAATCAGAGTTTCCAAGAAGAAGTGCAGCACTTAGAAATCGTGCAAGACTTAATGGAACAAAAAGTGGCGATCGAGAAGAACCGATTGCAAGAACGCGACCTGGATATCGCTAGACAAGATACCATTCAGTATGGAATCCAACAATTAGAAAACCAATTGGAATCCCCATACTTTGGAAGAATTGACGTTCAATTTGAAAAAGACGAGAGAGTTGAGAAGATGTACATCGGACCTGCAACTTTCTTTGACGAAGACGACAATGTGCAAGTGTATGACTGGCGTGCTCCAATCGCAAGCCTATTTTACGAAGGAACATTGGGAGAGCTTCATTACGAAACACCAAATGGCTTCGAGAACGCTCAAGCCTTCTTAAAACGCGATATCGTCATCCGTAAGGGTGAATTAAAATCTGTTTATGACATTGAAAATGAAGAATCATTATTGATGGATGCCTTAAGCGCACCAACAAACCGTGACGGACACCTAGAAGGAATCACGGCGACGATTCAAAAAGAACAAAATGAAATTATTCGTTTAAATCCAAAAGACTGGTTCATCGTGAATGGATGTGCCGGAAGTGGGAAGACAACGATTTTACTACAACGCATTGCGTACTTGATGTACCAAGCAAAAGACAAGCGTATGAGCGATATGCTCCTATTGTCGCGTAACCAATTGTTTGCCAAATATATCTCACACGTAATCCCAAGCTTAACGGGAAGTGAGTTGTACCAACAAACCTTGTCGCAACATACGATCGAGCTGTATCGCAAAATGTATTTGCATAAAACAACAACGCTTAGCCAAGTGCCAACGCGCAAAGTGTACTTGACGGACAGCGAATGGATTGCGCTTGTACACCGCAATATCAAGGGCTTAACAGCCAAAGACTTACCATACCGCGCGCTTGGAATTAAAGGACAAGCCGTATTTACGATGAAAGACTATCAAAAACTTGTCGAAAGCGTGAATACAGCATTACCGTTGCAACAACAATTAACACAAATGCAAACCGTGCTAGAGCGCACGTTGAAGCGCCGTCTCACGAAGTTCTTTATGTCTGAAAAGGCAAAAGCAGTCTATGAATCAATGAACGCGATGCAAATCGAAGTGTTGATGAAAGACGTGGAGACAAAGAGCGAGGCAGAGTACTACCAAGTGCTTGGACAAAAAGTGTTCGAGAAGGAAGTGCTAGAAGTAACGCAACAAGTAGAAATGTTCGCATTCGTGGATGTTGCCGCACTTGTGGCGAAATGGATGCCCGAAGCTAAAGCACGTCGCCAAGAACTTGGTAAGACCGACAACGCGCCACTTCCATTGAAGAAGATTGAAGGCAGCCGTATGCAAGTCACTGCAGAAGGAATCCGTCTGTTGCAATATGTCGCAACACGCGTGACGCCAGTTCGTGACTACACAGGCTTCAGCCACCTCTTCATCGACGAAGTGCAAGACGTGTCCCTCTTATGGCTAGGAACATTATCAAACTATTATTTCCGTGCAAAATTCACGGTAGTGGGAGATACATTCCAATCGTTCTCAACTTCTACAACGATTTTCACATTGGAAAAACGACACCCAGAACTAGTCGACTTGATCTTTGCAAACCGCACGTTAACGTACCGCAACTTAGCAATCAGTTACCGTTGTACGGCGCAAATCACACGTTTTGCTAACGGCATTCTAGGATGGCCGCTGGATAAAAATGTGTTCCCACGTTCAGGGGCAGATGTGTCTGTATACTTAGAACAAGAAGGCCAAGAAATGGCGCGCTTAAACACGTTACTCGAAGAAAGTCCAAAAGGCTACCATACAACAGCGATCCTTTGCCGTACGATGGACGAGGCCAAAGCGTTGTACCAACAACTCGACCAAGATGATATTGCACTTCTAGAAGATAGCAGCGAGTCGCTTGGCAGCCGCTTCGTGTTAACGACGATTCAAGTGGCCAAAGGGATGGAGTTCGACGAAGTCATCATTTGGAATGCGACAGACGAAGCGTACCATACGATGAAAGAACAAATGATGCTGTATACAACATGTACACGTGCAAAACACCAGCTCTCACTCATCTCTCAAGC
>CAKPVL010000038.1 GCA_934193545.1 uncultured Granulicatella sp.
AATAGCTTTTCATTTTTAGTGCTTCGTATCCAATCTTTTGGAACATTAACATACCCAATATTATCATTTCCGATACGTTGAGTGTCTGCATATGAGACTGCTTTTGTCTCAGAAGAAGTACCCCCATTTGTTATAGGAGCAGTTGTCGTTACTTCTGTAGTTGGTTCCGCTGTAGTTTCGTTTGTTTTCTTGTCTCCATTTCCGCACGCTGCTAGTATAAATGCAGATAAGAGCGTCATGGAACCTAATAAAAATTTGCTTTTCATAATGATGAATCTCCTTAAAGTGATTGACTCACAAATATTCTATCATTTTTTAGAGGTCATTTAAATAGGCAACGTTTTCGCAAAAAGCAATGAGTATAACAAAAGAGACTAATCTATGTGTGATTAGTCTCTTTTGGTATGTTAGTCATTATTTTCCAGGAGTGTTTGGATCTAAGCCAAATGATTGTTCAAAGAAAGGTCTTAAAGTATTGATTGTATCTGCTGTACCTTCGAGTGCGACTGCGTATACTTTCTCACCTTTTTGGAAGACCCATTCGTACATGTATTTTCCGTCCGTAAATACTACTTTTACTAAGAAAGCTTGCTCTCCAGCAAATTTAGCTTTTACACCCTCTACTTGTTTCACTTGTTTGTTATTTTCCCAGTTATGATACAAACGGGTGGCAAGTAATTCCGCACCGAATTTCTCATCATCTTTTAGTTTAACGGAATCTTTAGTGTACGCGTTCATTGATAAAATATTGTATTTATCTGGTGAAGAAAATTGGAATTGAGAACCAGTGTGTTTATCTTGGTATGTTGCCCAGTCCTTAGGAACGTTAATATAACCAGATTCTTCACGGCCAACACGTTGAGTATCTTCAAATGATACTTTTTTTTCTGTAGAAGAAGCGCTGGCAGTAGTCGTTGGAGCAGTTGTAGTTGGTGTAGCTGTCGTTACTTCAGTAGTTGGTGCTGCAGCAGTTTCCGCTGTTTTCTTTTCTCCGTTTCCGCAAGCGGCTACCATTAATGCAGATAGAAGCGTTACAGAGGTTAATAAAATTTTGTTTTTCATATTGTTTTTCTCCTTGACTTTGTTAATACCTGATTTATAATTATTGACCTGGAGTTTTTGCATTTAAGCCCCAAGATTGTTCAAAAACAGGACTTAACGATTTAACCATTTCTTCTGTACCTTCGATTGAGACTATATAAACTGTGTCTCCTTTTTGGAATATCCATTCGAACATGGTTTTACCATCAGAGAATGTTGCTTTTATTAAGTAAGCTTTTTCTCCCGCAAAATCAGCTTTCACACCTTGAACACTAGTTTGTTCTTTATCATTTTTCACGCCATTGAGCAAACGATTTGCAATTAACTCTGCGCCAAACGTTTCACCATCATTAAGTTTAACTTTATCTTTAGAATAAGACTCTAGATACATAATATTATATTGATCTGGTGACGAATAATAGAAGTTATCAGGGTTGTTTGAGGCTTTGAATACTACCCAGTCTTTAGGGACATTGACATAGCCAATATTATCTTTCCCAACACGTTGAGTGTCTTCAAGTGATACTTTTTTTGTCTCTGAAGAAGTCCCAGGAGTTGTTGTTTTAGCAGTAGTCGTTGGAGCAGTAGTTGTTGGTGCAGCTGTAGTTTCTTTAGCGACTTCAGTTGTTGGTGCAGCAGCAGGTTCCGCTGTTTTCTTTTCTCCGTTTCCGCACGCAGCTACCATTAAAGCAGATAAAAGCGTTACAGAGCTTAATAAAATTTTGTTTTTCATGATGATTGTTCTCCTTAACAGGTTTATTATACTTGTATTATATCACTTATGAGCAGAAAATCAACTAGGAAATTTTTTGGCTAAAAAAGAGGGCTAATAGAGCATAAGAAAAGAGACTAATCTCATGGATTAGTCTCAGTAATGAACGATTGATTATTTCCCTGGAGTTTTTGGATCTAAGCCAAATGATTGATCAAAAATAGGTTTTAATGCGTTTAGCATTTCCTCAGAACCTTCGATTTGAACGCCATATATTATTTCACCTTTTTGGAAAACCCAACAGTAGTAGTATTTACCATCTGTGAATAGAACTTTAATGAAGAAAGCATCCTCGCCAGCGAATTTGGTTTTTGAACTTTTAATGTCTTTAACTTCCTTTGAGGTTTTAATGTTAGAGTACGTACGATTAGCGATTAACTCGGCACCAAATGTTTCACCACTTTGGAGTTTTACTTGATCTTTATTGAAGCTGTGTAGTGTCACAATATTGTATTTGTCTGGTGAATAATATTGTACTTTAGATACGTTGTTCTTTTTCCAATCTTTAGGCACATTGATATAACCAGTATGATCAGCCCCGACACGTTGAGTATTTTCAAGAGAAATTTCTTTTGTTGTAGCAGAAGCTCCAGCAGTAGTTGTTTGAGCTGTTGTCGTTGGTGTAGCTGTAGTTGCCTCTGTCGTTGGTGCTGCAGTTGTTTCTGTTGCTTTCTTTTCTCCGTTTCCGCAAGCGGCTACCATTAAAGCAGATAGAAGCGTTACAGAACCTAATAAGATTTTGTTTTTCATGATGATTGTTCTCCTTAAAAGTTGTGGTCACAAGATTATTTTACCATTCTTTAGATTCAATTTAAATAGTGGAACCATTTATGCCGAAATGTGAAAAGAGACTGATTATGCAAAGCAGTCTCTTTTAGTATGTTAGTGATTATTTTCCAGGAGTGTTTGGGTCTAAGCCCCATGATTGTTCAATCAAGTCAATCATTTTTTGAAGAGTGTTTTTGTCTCCGTCAAAGGCTACTGTATATACTTTATCACCTTTTGGGAAGATCCAGGTAAAGAAATATTTTCCATCTTTTGTGAGAGATTGGATGACAAAAGCATCAATTCCAATCACTTTGGATTTCGTACCTTGAATTTTAGCGATTTCAGAATTGTTTTCGTATGTAGTATATAAACGGTTCGCAACCAATTCTGCACCCCAGGTGTCATTTTTCCCAAGTTTTACTTGGTCTTTAGAGTAGCCAGTTAATGTCACAACATTGTATCCATCTGCTGTGTATTGATACTGTTGTGGGTTGTTTCCTTCGATTTCTTTGAACTCTACCCAGTCTTTAGGAACATTGACATAACCAGTATCTTCACGTCCGATACGTTTAGTATCTGCAAGTGATACTTCTTTTGTTTCAGAAGAAGCGCCCGCAGTAGTTGTCGGTGCTGTTGTAGTTGGTGTAGCAGTAGTTGCTTCTGTTGTTGGAGCTGCAGTTGTTTCAGTTGCTTTCTTTTCTCCGTTTCCGCATGCCGCCACCATTAAAGCAGACAGGAGCGTCACAGAACCTAATAAAATTTTATTTTTCATTATGATTGTTCTCCTTAAAGGTTGTTATAGGTCTATTTTACCATTAATGAGATGGAATTTAAATAATACCAAAAAGAGTATAAAATAAGAGACTAATCACTATGATTAGTCTCAGTAACTATTGATTATTTTCCAGGAGTTTTTGAATCCAAGCCCCATGTTTGTTCAATTAAGTCAAACATTTTTTGAAGAGTGTTTTTGTCTCCTTCAAAGCTTGTTGAATACACTTTGTCGTCTTTTTGGAAGACCCAGATGAAGAAATATTTACCATCTTTTGTAAGGATTTGAACTAGAAAAGCATCCATTCCTGAAACTTTTGTTTTAGCGCCTTGGATTTTTTCGATGCTAGGATTTTTTTGGTATGTACCATATAAACGGTTCGCAACCATTTCTGCGCCCCATGTTTCACCTTCGCCAGGTTGGTATTTGTCCTTAGTGTAGACGTTTAATGTCACAATATTGTATCCATCTAATGCAGCATATTGATACTGAGGGCCACCATTGGCAGATTTGAATTCTACCCAGTCTTTAGGAACGTTGACATAACCAGTATCTTCACGTCCGATACGTTGAGTATCTTCAAGTGAAACTTCTTTTGCTTCAGAAGAAGCGCCAGCAGTAGTTGTCGGTGCTGTTGTAGTTGGTGCAGCTGTAGTTGTAGTTGCTTCTGTTGTTGGAGCTGCCGTTGTTTCCGTTGCTTTCTTTTCTCCGTTTCCGCAAGCCGCTACCATTAAAGCAGACAGGAGCGTCACAGAACCTAATAAAATTTTGTTTTTCATAATGATTGTTCTCCTTAAAAGTTGTTGTCACAAGGTTATTTTAGCATTTTTTAGATTAAATTTAAATAGAGAGCCAATTTTTCTCGAACTGTGAAAATGTGCGAATCAGTCTCTTTTAGTATTGTCTAGGAAATTTTGAATCTAAGCTCCATGTATTTTGTAAAATAGGTCTTAATGAGTTGATTGTTTCTTCTGACCCTTCGATTGCAACGCGATAAACGAGATCTCCTTTTAGGAAGAACCAATCGTATAGAGTTTTTCCGTCTGTAAATGTTACTTTTAATAAGTAAGCTTCATCTCCAGCGAATTTTGTCTTTAAGGCGTCTAAACTAGTCTGTTGTTTGTCATCTTTCCATTTAACATACATGCGGTTCGCAACTGCTTTTGCTCCCCAAGGTTCGCCATCGTTAAGTTTAAATTGCTCTTTACTAAAACTTCTGAGTAATAAAATATTGTATTTATCTGGTGAAGAATATCGGAATAGATCAGGATGTTTTTCGCTGCTGTATACTATCCAATCTTTAGGGACATTGATATAGCCAACATCTTCACGTCCGATACGTTGAGTATCTCCAAGTGAGACTTCTTTTGCATCAGAAGAAGCGCTAGCAGTTGTTGTTGGAGCAGTTGTCGTTGGTGTAGCTGTCGTTACTTCTGTAGTTGGAGCTGCCGTTGTTTCCGTCGTTTTCTTTTCTCCGTTACCGCAAGCGGCTACCATTAAAGCCGATAGAAGTGTTACAGAACCTAATAAAATTTTGTTTTTCATCATGATTGTTCTCCTCGATTTAGTTCAGATATTTCTTTATTTCCCTGGAGTGTTTGGATCTAAGCCCCAAGATTGTTCAAGAATAGGTCTTAATGTTGCGACGGTATCCTCTGTTCCTTCCAGTAAAACGTCGTATATTTTTTCTCCTCTTTGGAAAACCCATTGGGACAAGTATTTGCCATCTTTCAATTGAATCTTAATAAGGAAAGCATCCTCGCTAGCAAATTTTGTCTTTTCCTTTTGCGTTTTCTCAACTTTAGGATTGTATTGCCAGCCTTCATACAAACGGTTAGCTAGTAACTCTGCCCCAAAAGTTTCCCCAGCATTCACGTGTAATTGGTCTTTGCCATACCCATTAATCGTAATCATGTTGTATGGATCTTTTGAAGCATATTGGAATTGAGGGCCACCGTTTGGATCTTTGTATGCTACCCAATCTTTAGGAACATTGAAATAACCAACATCCCCGCGGCCAACACGTTGAGTGTCTGCAAGAGATACTTCTTTTGTCTCAGAAGAAGCGATGGTAGTTGTTGTAGGAGCCGTGGTAGTTGCTTCTGTTGTTGGCGCCACAGTTGTTTCAGGTGCTTTCTTTTCTCCCTTGCCGCAAGCCGCTACGATTAGTGCAGATAGGATGGTAACAGAACCTAATATAATTTTGTTTTTCATGGTGATTGTTCTCCTTAAAGTGGATCGTACATCTGTATTTTACCAATTTTATTTCTTGTTTTAAAGATAGTTTTTATTTAATGAATAAAACTAGCAGAGAAATATATAAGTGACCCACATTTTTCCTATTCACATAAGTAATAAGATGGATTATAATTGAAAAGAAACCGTTATCAACGGTTTTTAGATATTCGTGGGGGAATTAAGAATGAAAAAGGTATATTTATTAACTTGGAATCCGAATAATTGGAACTGGCCAGATTATAAGGAAAAGGTGCAAGCTGTAAAAGAAGGTAAGACAGTCATTGAACCGTGGACGAGTAGTAGTAAACAACCAAATATAGGAGACCAAGTGTTTTTGTTAAAAAACACAGTGGGAATCATTGGTCACGGACATGTTGAAAAAGCTTCATATGAAGCACCTCATTATGATTCTAAGAAGGCCCAAGAAGGACAGAAAATGAATCATATTGACGTTAAATTTGATTGGCTAATGGATGAAATTGAAAATAATTATATTTCACTTGATTTACTAGAAAGAGTGTTTCCGAAGCAAACATGGAGACCACAATCTTCAGGTATCGAAATCAAAGAAGAATATATAAATAATTTAGAGAAAGTTTTTCAACAAGTGAAATTAATTCCAAACACTCGCATTGATTTTGAAGCTTTATATACTTTTTTGAAAAATTATTGTAGAAGAAGTTACAGCGAACCTGAAAAAGCAGGTGACAAAAAAGCAGAAATGGAAGAAATAAAAAAAGTTGGGCAAACAGCTTATCGATCATTTAACAAATATGGGAAATTTATTGAGAAGTTAATCCCTGGTTATACGATGGGGAAATCAACTGGTTGGCAAAATTCTGGAAGGCTGATGAAGTACTTTTGGATAGAATTTAAGAAAGTCGGCTACGATGACTTAGCGCATAGTATTTCTATTTCAATGAATGCATATCCAGAGTATAGCAAGCGAAAGGGTGTAACTCTATCTGTCAGAGTTGAAGCAAAAGATGCTCAGTGTAAAAAGGATTCCATTTTTACTGACAAAGAAGTTTATAAAATTCACAATAGTATTCTAGATATTCCTATCAAAAATGACAACTTGTATTATCAAGCAAGTGTGAAATCTAGATATACGGATACATTCAAAAAATTTGGTATTGACGCAGAGGAAGTGCGTAAGGAACTTGACCAATTAGAAAAAGTTCAGATTGTTAAGGAAATAACGGGACCTTATACAGAACAGAACACCTCAGATATTCTAATGCAAACTGTACAAGCAATTGCCGAATTAATACCATACTATGAACATATTTTAGAGGTTAGAGAAAAGAGAATTAAAGAAAAAGAGGGCAGTTCGATGATAAATGAAGATTCAGAAACAACATATAATTCGAATCAATCAGGAAATGGTATCGCAAAAAATACTATATTATATGGCCCTCCGGGAACAGGGAAAACGTACTATACTGCCTACTATTCAGTTGCAATCTGTGAGGATGTTTCCATTGAAGAATTGAAGAAAAAATCTTACGAAGAAGTGTTAAAAATTTTTAATGATTTAAAAGAAAAGGGAAGAATTGCTTTTACAACCTTTCATCAATCGTATGGTTATGAAGAGTTTATTGAAGGGATTAGACCTGTAATGGCAGGAGAGGAAGAAGAGAAATCAATAGAATATGAAATTGTCCCAGGAGTATTTAAGAGATTCTGTGACAAGGCCTCTCTCATTGATAAACCTTGTGTTTTTATTATTGATGAAATTAATCGAGGGAACATTTCTAAAATTTTTGGGGAGTTAATTACTTTAATTGAGGAAACAAAGAGAAAAGGTGAAACAGAGGGGTTGAGTGCTTTCTTACCATATTCTCAGGAAGAGTTCGGAGTTCCAAAAAATGTTTATATTCTAGGAACAATGAATACGGCAGATAGATCCATTGCGTTGATGGATACAGCATTACGTAGAAGATTCAACTTTATAGAAATGATGCCAGATTGCAGAACCATTGAAGATGTTGTAATCCGTCAAAACGGGAAAGAAGTTAATATCGGAAATGTCTTAGATATTATCAACCGAAGAATTGAATTTCTTTTTGATAGAGAGCATACTATTGGGCATGCCTTTTTCACTGCTCTAAAAAATGAAGGGCCGAATTCAATTGACCGATTAGCAGATATTTTTAGAAACTCAATCATTCCTCTTTTACAAGAGTATTTCTACGATGATTATGAAAAAATTCGCCTTGTGCTGGGTGATAATCATAAAAAAGATGAGCAATTCCAATTTATTAAGAAAATAAACATTGCACCAAAAGAATTATTTGGGGAGTCTATTAGATTAGAAGGTACAGCTGTGTACTCATTGAATGAAGATGCTTTAGGTAAGATTGAAAGTTATCAAGGGATTCTTTTGCCTCAACAAGAGGACTAGTCGGGTGATTGTATGAATGATAAATTATTATCAATTAAAGAGTTTGAGTTTATCACATCGGATGAAAGTTATGCCGAGACAGGAGATAACATCTATCATCTTTCAGAAAGGTATTTTAATGAACTAGACGGTTTTATTAGAAAACAAGATAATACAGATGATGAAGGGAATCCTCTAGATTTTCTAAGAGCTAGAACTATCAAAGGAATAGGAAATGTCATTCAAGCAAAGAATTTTGTAGGTCTCATACAGCTAGAAAGCGGATATCAGATTCAGATTCTTCCAAAAGTAGATTTTGGTACGAACGATACAGGGAAAACTACAGAAGAAATATTTATAGATATGTTAAGGTCTATGAAAGATTTCCCAGGCAAAGTGTTTAGCTCTGCAAATTTAAGAACAGAGAGTGTTAATCTATATGAGATTTTTATTAATATGTATCTGTATCAATTATCGTTACTTACCCGCAAAGGATTGAAATCTGCATATATTTCTCGAGAAGATACGTTGAATGTTTTTAAAGGAAAATTATTGATTAATCGACACCTTAAAGAAAATATTGGGCATGCAGAAAGATTTAGTCTCGCGTTCGATGAATTTAATTTAAATCGACCTGAGAATCGATTGATAAAATCGACGCTATTAAAATTACAGAAAATCAGTACGAGTTCTAACAACTTAAAATCCATTCGACAACAATTAATCTATTTTGAGTTGGTCGATCCTTCTTGGAATTATGCAAGTGATTTTGATAAAGTTCAGATTGACCGAACTACAAAGGATTATGAAGAAATTCTGGCTTGGAGCAAAGTGTTCTTGATGAATAAGAGTTTTTCGACCTTTTCTGGAGATACTAAGGCACGTGCTTTACTATTCCCAATGGAAAAAGTATTCGAATCATTTGTATCGATGCATATAGTAGATATTTTTGAAAGAGATGAATATTCAGTATCTACACAAGATACTGGTAGATATTTATTGAAAGAAGAAAACCGCAATATCTTTTCGTTAAGACCGGATATCGTTGTTAAGGATAACGAAGGAAATACCATTATTATGGATACTAAGTGGAAACGATTATATGATTCTCCACAAGAAAACTATGGTATATCTCAGACAGACATGTATCAAATGTATGCATATTCGAAAAAATATAATGCAAATGAAGTTTGGGTATTATATCCAAGAGTGAATGAGTTAGAGGATAGAATCATTGAATTTAGAGATGAGGATACAAAAATCCATATCTTCTTTGTTGATGTTTCAGAGATTGAAAAGAGTATAGAAAAACTATTGTCGAAAGTACAGTCTTAATGGGAGTAGTTTTGAGGTGATAACTATGCTGATTTTAAAATTAATCTTACTCGCACTAGGAATTACATTTTCAATATTTGGATATCTGATTGTATGCAAAAAGAAGTACGAACTCATTAATGATTTTGAAGCACGTAAGAAAGTTGGTAGCCAAACAGACGCGGATGCGATGCGTGTTGGGAAAGTTGCGTTAACCTTAGGCGCTGGCTTATTCGTACTATTTGTGTTATTAATGATATTTATGTAGAGAAATACTGTAGAAAGAGAGTTTGGCAGTGAAGGAATTAGCATTAACATTAGAAGATACGCAGTGGGAAAAGACGACGATTACGCATGACCGGCACGTTGCCCGGGCGATTGTTGTGGACGAAGAGGGGCTCTTCTACTTTGTTCGTGTCGTTAGAGACGATATTTTTGGCAACGGTGCCTTTATCGAAACAGCTGGTGGTGGCGTGGAAGCAGGAGAGACTCCTGAAGAAGCGATTCATCGGGAGCTGAAGGAAGAGCTTGGTGCTAGCGTAGAGGTGCTGTGCAAGATTGGTACGGTGAGCGACTACTACAATCAGATTCACCGTCATAATGTGAACCACTATTTCCTCTCTCGGGTGACGAGCTTCGGAAAAACAGAAATGACTCCAAAAGAGCTAGAGGAGTTCGAGCTATCGACGTTGAAACTTACCTATGAAGAGGCCGCCAGAGAGTACAAGAAGTGCGCGGCGAAACCGTGGGGAGTGCTCTTGGCAAACCGCGAATTACCTGTTCTAGAGTGGGCTAACAAGTGGCTTTTAAGCACAAAATAGAATAAAAATGAAGCGTTCAGGAACCGTAGATGAGAAAGTCGTCTGCGGTTCATTTTTTTACGAGTTTTTTCTTAATTTGTTCACAAACTCAACTTGTAACTACCAGTTGGTTTTGCTATATTTAAGGTGCATAAGAAGCGGTAAACAATAAGGTTAGGGATTGTTTTTCGTTTTGTTGCAAACGCTTACTAAAATAAAACGAAAGGAAGTCGAAAATCTTATGGGTAAGAGATTTTTTGATAAAAGATGTAAGTACAGTATTCGCAAGTTTTCGGTAGGGGTCGCTTCGGTTATGATTGGAGCAACTTTTTTTGCATCTCCGATTGCACTCGCAACGGAAGCCGAAACGCC
>CAKPVL010000039.1 GCA_934193545.1 uncultured Granulicatella sp.
GTCGATGAAACGACGGGGAAAGTAACGTTCACACCGAATAAAGACTTCACAGGAACAGCAGAACCAATTGTTGTTCAGGTGATTGAAAAAGCAACAGGAAAAGCAATTGCTGGCTTGAAATATACGCCAACTGTAACACCTGTCACTCCAACCGGAGAAGATGCGACAACGACTGGTAAACAAGGGAAAGTACAAACTGGAACACCGAAGTTTACTGAGGGAGACGCGGAAGTTCCATTGAAAGTGGACGCAGACCAACCTGCAAAATTCGTGGTGAATGGAACTGCAGTAGAAGAAACAACGATTGATGCAATGAAAGATGGCGCAAAAGTTGGTACTTATACGATTAATCCATTAACAGGTGAAGTTACGTTTACACCGAATAAAGATTTCGTAGGAACACCAGACGCGGTGGCTGTTCAAGTAAAAGACGAGAACGGAACTGCGGCAACTGCGAAATACACACCAACTGTGACGGCAGTTACTCCAACGGGAGAAGATGCGACTTCAACGGACGTTCAAGGGAAGACGCAAACTGCTAAGCCAGCCTTTACAGAAGGCGACGCAGAAGTACCGCTAGATGATAGCGTACCGGCTACTTTTGAAGATGGAACGACTGAGAAAGTCATTGCCGGTGTTGGAACATTTACCGTAGCAGCGGACGGAACGATTACCTTTGTTCCGGAAGCAAGCTTTACAGGCAAAACGCCAGCGGTAACGATTCAACGTGTGGATATGAATGGCACCGTTGTAAAAGCAAGCTACACAGCAACAGTGACGCCGGCTCCAGTCGAACCAGAAAAACCTGAGGAACCAACGAAGCCTGAAAATCCAGCGCAACCTGAGGAACCTGCTAAACCGGTTGAACCTGAAAAGCCGGTGGTGACAGAACCACAGCGAACGGTTGTAGCACCAGCTGTTGAAAAAACAACTCAAACAGAATTACCAAATACGGGTACAACGGATGAGTTTGCGATTTTCAATGCAGCGGCTCTCAGCATTTTAGCTTCATTAGGCCTTGTAGCCACTTCTCGAAAAAAAGAAGAAGCTTAATTTATAACTAACACAAAGCGTGAGACTAGAATTCCTAGTGTCACGCTTTTTTGACGTTGCAAAACTTCCATTATGAGAGTAGACTAGAAAGGTACACACTGAAAAGGAGTGATTTGAATGAAGAAAATCGAACAAAAAGATTTATTCGAGTTAAAAAATGTAGGGCAACCTGTTGTGGCAGGAGATGCTTTCTTTTTTACAGAAACAAAAATGAACGAGAAGAAAAATACGTACGAGACAGCTATCTACAAGTACACAGCTGACGGAAACGTGGCGTATGGGGATGAAGGGACAGTGAATTCATCACTGAAAGTCTCTCCAGACGGAAAATGGATTAGCTTTATCAGCAATGCAGGGGAAGAAAAGACGCCTCAACTAAAAATTCAATCGGTTCAAGGTGGGAAAGCAATCGCATTAACAGAAGAGAAAAAAGGCGTGTCTAGCTACGTGTGGGCAAAAGATAGCAAGTCTATCGTTTTCCAAACAACAAAACCAGAGGAAGAAGAGAAGAAAGAAGAATTCCCTCAACCAATCGTCGTTGAAAAAACAACATACCGTTTTGACGGTGGAACATTCTTACCAAACGACGAAGTGACACAAATCAAAAAAGTGGACGTTGCTACAAAAGAAGGTACAACACTATTTGAATCAAAAGAATCCATTGGACTTCGCGATGTATTGCATAATGGAACAACGCTTGTAGTAGACCGTGATTTATCAAACGTTCGCTGGACATTAGACAGCGCAGAAGCATGCTACGTGGACGTTGCAACAGGCGACATTCATCCAATTCTTGAAGCTGGAACAGACGAGTCTTATCGCTATGTCTTAGATGCAAAAGACGGAGCAGTCCTACAATATAGTTCAGGAGAGCACGGATTTGTGACGCAAGCAGACTTAATCGTGAACTTCGACAGCAAACTAGATGCAGAAGGCCATATTTTAAACTTAACAGCGGACCTCGATGTGGAATGGGGCGACTGGCTCGTGGAGGATTTCCAACAAGCCGTGACAGGAGTTGAACCACAATGGTTTGACGAAGAAAGCTTCTTAGCATGCGCAAGCGTTGAAGGTAGAACTGTTCTTTACCGTTTGTATTTAGACGGACGAGTGGAAAAAATCTTCGACGAACTCTTACACCTTACAGGAGCAACAATCATCTCTGAAGACGAGTTATTCATCACGTACTCAACCACAACTGTACCAAGCGTACTAGCACGCTTAAACCTAACAACAGGCGAAATCACAGACCTTTATAATCCAAACGAAGCATACTTAGCTGAGCACATCGTTACAACGCCTGAACGCTTCACTTATAAAGGATACGACAACTGGGATATCCGCGGATGGTATATGCCACCAGTAGAAAAAGCAGACAAGCATGCGGCAATCCTCTATGTTCACGGGGGACCACAAGTGGCTTACGGCGAAAGCTTCTTCCATGAAATGCAAGCCCTCGCTGCAAAAGGCTACGGCGTGATTATGATCAACCCACGCGGAAGTAACACATACGGACAAGACTTCGTGAAGAGTATTCTTGGCGATTACGGGAACCACGATTTCGACGACTTAATGTTGGGAGTAGACAATATCTTAGAAACACACCCTGAAGTCGACGCGGACCAATTATACGTTGCAGGAGGAAGCTACGGCGGATTCATGACGAACTGGATCGTAACGCATACCGACCGTTTCCGTGCAGCCGTTACACAACGATCAATCAGCAACTGGATTAGCTTCTACGGTACAAGCGACATCGGCCCATTCTTCGTGGAAAAACAATTGCTTGATGACATTAACAACCCACAACGCTTATGGGAAATGTCACCAGTAGCTCATGCGAAAAATGCGAAGACTCCATTGCTTGTTTTACACGGACAAAGTGACTTACGTTGCCCACAAGAGCAAGGGGAGCAAATGTATATGGCCATGCGTAAAAACAACGTGCCAACAAAAATGATTCTATTCCCTCAGTCTAGCCACGGACTATCTCGTCAAGGATTACCAAACCTTCGTCAAGAACGTTTAAAAGCTATTACAGACTGGTTTGAGGAGTATTCAAAATAACAGCGTCCGCTCTCAAATAGCAGAGGTTGACGCACTTTCTAATTGATTGATTTTGAAGAATCAACGGATTTTATAATAGCTGTAATAGGAAAAAGATTAAATGCGAATTAGCGGACGTTAGAAAGAAATTCTTACGTCCGCTTTGAGCATTAAAGGGGAGAGACAATAGGCTCGACCCGGTCTCCTATTACAGCTATTATCAAAAAATCCGTAAGGATTCTGAGAAATCAATAGACATACAACCATTTAAATAGGGTGAGTCGACATCGGCTCACCCGTTTTGCTTAATTAGAATAATAAAGAGTAGAGTTTATTAGCCTAATTGAACAAATTTAAATGTTGTTGCATGGTCTCCGCACTAGACTGCAACTGTTGAAGAGAAGTATTAAAGTCCTTCATCCACTCGGTTGAAACGACTGACAATTTTAACCGCGCTTCGTTTGTCATGCGAAGCAACGTTTCAAGCGACTGTAAAATGTCGTCGGATTCCTTGCCGACAAGTTCCGTTCGGTAAGTAGCAATCAACTGTTTACGGTCTGCTTGAAATTGTTCATACAGTAACCTGTCACAAGACGAACTGGAAAAACAAGTACGAGCAGTTCGGTTTTCCGTGTTACAAATCATGATGATGTTATCTGCATTCTTA
Organism: uncultured Granulicatella sp.; assembly: GCA_934193545.1. Classification (GTDB taxonomy): domain Bacteria; phylum Bacillota; class Bacilli; order Lactobacillales; family Aerococcaceae; genus Granulicatella. The sequence continues at coordinate 3,767 of CAKPVL010000039.1, forward strand.
AATCGTTGTTGATGTGGATCTTGATTTTTCGGATTGTCACATAACTCCATGGTTTGTGCCTGCACTCGAAACCACTTGAGGCATTTCTCTTCGGGGATACCAAAGCGTTCGAGGGCCCGCTGTTTAAAGTGATTTGTGAGAGAATACTGTTGAAAATTCGGGAGTCCCATAGCGTACACCTCCTTTCTAAAATTTTCACCTATATTATACTCCTCACGATAGAGAAAAACACGAAAAGAGAGTAGATTTGTTGACGAATTTGAGGGAATATTGTATTCTACTAAAAGGAAAAATTAATAGTTACCTGTAAAGGGATATGTGTTGACAGATTCTCTATTATTTGGTAGACTATTGGAGTTGAGAAAACAAGCAGAAGCATCCCGCTTCTCGCCTAAGTTGACACTGGTCCTTGGGCTGATAGGAAATGTTCAAGTTTTAAAAAGACATTGGCAGCGGGAGTATTCTATTACTTCCGTTGCTTTTTTGCTTTTTTTCTCTCAAAAATTCTTGGAGGTGAATATCATAGCAAAAGATATGATGGTCAATGATGGAATTCGCGCTCGTGAGTTACGTGTTATTGACAATAACGGTGAACAAATTGGTGTTCAAACGAAAAACGATGCTTTACGTTTAGCAGAACAAGCTGGACTTGATCTAGTATTAGTTTCGCCAAACGCAAAACCGCCAGTTGCCAGAATCATGGATTATGGTAAATATCGCTTTGAACAACAGAAAAAAGAACGAGAAGCTCGCAAAAACCAAAAAGTCATCAATATCAAAGAAGTGCGTCTAAGCCCTACAATTGATGAGAACGACTTTAATACGAAGTTAAAAGCGGCGATCAAGTTCCTTGAAAAAGGTGATAAAGTCAAAGCAAGCATTCGCTTCAAAGGTCGTGCCATTACTCATAAAGAGATTGGTCAAAAAGTTCTCGAGCGTTTAGCAGAACAAGTTTCTGAAATCGCAACAGTTGAACAAAAGGCTAAAATGGACGGACGAAGCATGTTCTTGATGTTAGCACCTAAGAATGATAAGTAAAAAAGTAACAGGAGGAAAGTCTCATGCCAAAACAAAAAACACACCGTGGTTCAGCTAAACGTTTCAAACGTACAGGTGGTGGAGGATTAAAACGTTCTCAAGCCTTCACAAGCCACCGTTTCCATGGCAAAACTAAAAAACAACGTCGTCACTTGCGTAAACAAACAATGGTTCACGCTACTGACATCAAACGTATTAAACAACAATTAAGTCAAATGCGTTAATTCAGCACGCAAACTATTACATTTTCGAACAGTCGCAAGAGACTGATAGACCAAGGAGGAATTAATTATGCCACGTGTTAAAGGTGGAACAGTTACTCGTCGTCGTCGTAACCGCGTTTTAAAATTAGCAAAAGGTTACTACGGAGCGAAATCAAAATTATTTAAAACAGCTAAACAAGCAGTCATGAAATCATATATGTATGCTTACCGTGACCGTCGTCAAAAGAAACGTGACTTCCGTAAATTATGGATCGCACGTATCAATGCGGCAGCTCGTTTAAACGGATTAAGCTACAGCAAATTAATGCACGGCTTAAAATTAGCTGGTATCGAAATGAACCGCAAAATGTTAGCTGACTTAGCAGTTAACGATGCAGCTGCTTTCACAGTATTAGCAGACAAAGCTAAAGAAGCATTAGCAAAATAATTTTATTTTCTAGATAATAGATCCACATTTGAGCCCCGTTAAACTCAATGTGAAGAATACCAAGAAAGAAATTGGAGGAAACAATCGTGCGTACAACATACATGGCTAAAGCTAGCACTACAGAACGTAACTGGGTTGTTATCGACGCTACTGATGTGCCATTAGGACGTCTTTCAGCTGTTGCAGCAAGCATTTTACGTGGAAAAAACAAACCAACATTTACACCTAACGTTGATACAGGTGATTTCGTAATCATCATCAACGCTGACAAAGTTGCCTTAACAGGTAAAAAAGCAACTGATAAAGTTTACTATCACCACTCAAACCACCCTGGTGGATTGACTGCTCGTACAGCTGGTGAATTACGTGCTAACAACTCTCGTAAATTAGTTGAATTATCAATCAAAGGCATGTTACCTAAGAACTCATTAGGTCGTCGTCAATTTACTAAATTACATGTTTACGGTGGAGCTGAACATCCACATGCTGCACAACAACCAGTAGCAGTAGACATCCAATCACTAATCTAAGGAGGAAAAAGCATTGGCTCAAGCACAATACCGCGGCACTGGACGCCGTAAAAATTCAACTGCCCGTGTTATCTTAGTACCAGGGACAGGAAACATTACAATTAACAAAAAATCAATCGAAGAATACATCCCATTTGCTTACTTACACGAAGTAATCAAACAACCTTTAAACTTAACTGAAACTTTAGGTTCATACGACGTTTTAGTTAACGTTAACGGTGGTGGATTCACAGGTCAATCAGGAGCTATCCGTCACGGAATCGCTCGTGCATTATTAACAGTTGACCCTGACTTCCGTGGAGTGTTAAAAGCTGCTGGCTTATTAACACGTGACCCACGTATGAAAGAACGTAAAAAACCAGGTCTTAAGAAAGCTCGTAAAGCTAGCCAATTCTCAAAACGTTAATACGTTACAAGAATTACTTACAAGATCTCAGCACTCTGTTTTTACAGGGTGCTTTTTTTATTGAGAATTGGCGTTCGCAATTTCCATGGCTGTTGCTACTTTAGTAGCTTACAGCCATGGATGCGTGCGACGAAGGAGTAGCCAATAAACGTTAATATCGTTCTATTGCGAAGACTTATTCAAAGCATCCCATTTATTGGGGTGCTTTTTCTTTGTAGAGAATTGAGGTCAGTTCACATGGGTGTTGTTGCTTTAGCAACTTACAGCCATGTATGCGAAGGGCGTAGCCCTAGCTAGGAGCCGTTGGAGCAAAGCGACTTACGGATGTGGCTGCGACGGGCGAAGCCCTAGCCTCAAAACGTTAATTCGAAAGAATTACTATACTTAGAAAGAGCACCTTTCGGGGTGTTCTTTTTTATGCTTCTTGCCAAGGAGTGTTTGCTTCTCTCATCTTCTCACGATATCTCTCATATGGTATAATGAGGTAAGGACTGTTCCTCATTTTATACGAGTTTATGGTGTTCAAAGTCCACCTACCTGAATTGTCATGGAGCAAGTGTCCATTGCTCGGATTGGGCGTTCTCTCGTAGTTCATTTGATTCTAATTGCTTAGAAAGCATCTGGTGTGGGAGATCATTGTGATTTCAATGCAATGTCTCGTATGCTGGGCAGGAAAATTGGAATACAGGATAAGTTAGTAGGTGAGAAGAGTATTTCTATCAGCCTTCTTCTTATACACCTGTTAACAGCTATCCACGATAAAAGGAGATTGTAGATTGAATTTATTAGTGTTAGGGATTTTGGTTTTGCTCATTCTAATTTTTAAAAGGAAACAGAAAACTGGTAAAAAATCTGAAGGAAATTCTAAGAATAAAAATTGGATATTAATAGGTTGCTTATCCATAGTTATCCCAATCGCAATCCTAACTGTGATTAGTCCTATTCTCTCTCTAATGGATATGTGGGGGCTATTTGCTCATGTAAGTCGAACTGAGATTGAGCAAGCTGTGCATCGTTCTTATCAAAATTACGGTCTTACAGGTCAGTTTGAGTTAGAAAAATACGAGAAAAACTATACCAGCGTGGGAGGATTTATAATCCATGGTACTTATAGTGAAAATATAGATGGAAAAACCTATGAGGTTAACACTCGATTTAAATACTATACTCGTTTTTCAGAAAATAAAACATATAGAAAGACAGTGTACTGACCCCAAAAAGTTAGACAATTAATTTAAGCAAAGGATTTAGTTCTGTACTGTACAGGACTAAGTCCTTTTAATTTTACTTTGATTCGTTTGTTATTGTAATAATCAATATAATCGACGATTGCCCCCTCAAGTTCCTTTATAGATTTAAATGTCTTTTCATAGCCATAAAACATTTCTGATTTAAGAATGCCAAAGAACGATTCCATCATGCCGTTGTCAGAACTATTCCCCTTGCCGGACATAGAGGGCTGAATGCCCTTTTCTTCTAAAAATTTATGATAAGACTCATGCTGGTATTGCCATCCCTGATCACTGTGGAGAATAGTATTCTCGTATTGTTCTTCTCTAAAAGCTTTTTCTAACATATCTTTTACTTGGTTTAAATTCGGTGAAGATGATAGAGAATAAGCTATTATTTCGCTGTTATAACCATCTAAAATTGGTGATAAATATAGTTTTTGGTTGCTTGTTGGGATAGAAAATTCCGTAATATCTGTATAGCACTTTTCCATTGGTTTTTCAGCTTCAAATTGGCGTTGAATAATGTTCGCAGCTTTCTTTCCGACTTCTCCATGATAAGAAGAATATTTACGCTTTCTGCGAATACGAGCACTTAGCCCCAACATTTTCATCAAACGTTGTACCTTCTTATGATTTACGATGAAACCACGGTTTCTAAGCTCAAGAGTGATACGGCGATATCCATAATTTCCTTTATGCTCGGTATAAATGGTTTCTATTTCATTTTTTATGGCATGATTCTTATCTTCTTGGTTTAGCTGCTTTAAATGATAGTAGTAAGTTGAGCGAGCGAGTTTGATAATCTTTAGAAGAATATCTAAAGGAAACTCTGGCACTAATTCTCTGACAATCTGCGTCTTTTTTCTTTCTCTTTTTCCTCCTTCAAGCGGAGTTCTCTCAACTTTTTTAGAATGGCATTCTCCGCTCTTAAATACTCATTTTCAGCCTGAAGGCGTTCAAGTTCTGTCATCTCTTCTGGTTTTTTCTTTGGCTTACGTCCCATTTTAGGTACTCTCCCTCTTGTTTTCTCAACAATAGTATACTTATTTTTCTTGTATTGTGCGAGCCAGTTAGTTAGCGTACTATGAGTTGGAAGTGCGTATTCAAGAGAAACTCTATTTTGAGACCATCCCTCGAGTAAGACCTTATCAATCATTTCCTGTTTTAATGCTGGAGAGTAATAATTCTTTCTCCCTTTTTTTACTATTTCCAAACCATATCGATCAATCAATCTAACCATGTATTTAAGACTTGACTTATTTATACCATACATATCTGAGAGTTGTTGAAAGCTAAATCCTTTTTTTCTAAGTTCATAAATTTGAACTTTATCTTCATAAGTTAATTTCATAATAAAAGCACCCCAAAAGTTAGATTTTCTGTCTAACTTTTGGGGTGCACTTCACAGATGCAGAGGTTGATTACAAAAATTATAAAAAAATTTATAATGTTTTCCCAGAATTAGCCTATTTAGGGATTGAAGTTAGTCCAGGCACCAGCGAATTCTTAAAAACTTTAGATAGTTCAATCAAAGATCCTCAACTGCCTGATTTGAAGTATGAGGGGATTAGTTTTGAATTCAATAGCCAATCTGACAATATCCATCTTTATAATGAAATATTAGAGGAAAATCAAAGTAAGGGCCAAGCTCTGCAAGGAATGTATCCCATGGATGCTCAATATCTTTTCCAAAAAGAGATTTTTATACCGACATTTGAATTTCAGTATTTCGTTCCAAAAGAAAAAAGAGATCTCTTATATGATGACTATCTTAAAGAGCTTGAGACGCTCATGAAGGAATTTTTTGCCAACCAACCCTTGCCAAGAGGTCTTTATGCTGTAAAGATTGCTAAATATAAAGAGGATAAACTTGTCAATGATAGTGGTGTATACTATGTGAGGATTGAAAATCGTCAAGTTGTAAAGCTGTTACAAAAATTAGAATAGGAGTCGCTAGGTCTAGGTCAGTCTAACACTATTTTTACTAAGAAGAGAAGGGGAGATTTGTTAGCTTATCCAAGATTTTAGCTGGAGCCAACATGCCAAAATTTGAGTGTGGATCATGATGGGGGAGGATTTGAAATGATCAGTTTAGAGTTGCTGTCTGAAGAAAATAGTCTAGATGTCTATTCTTTTGAAAAAGAAAATCGAGAGTATTTTGAGCGGAATTTACCTCCCAGACCAGATAACTATTTTGATTTAGAAGGTTTTAAAGAAATGACAAGGGAATTGTTAACGGAACAAAGGAATCGTGATGTCTATATGCATCTTATTACAGATTCGCAAGGCGTTATGGTCGGGAGAATCAATTTAAGTGTCTTAGAAGGTGATCGAAAAACAGCAGAGATTGGGTATAGGATTGGGGAAAATGTTAGCAATTTAGGTTATGCTGGCGAAGCGGTTAAACTCGTTTTAGACAAGGCGTTTACTACTTATGGTTTCAATAGAATCATTGCAGGAGGGGCAAGAAGGGCAGATTATTTGCTACATTCATGACCCTGATGAAATTATCTATGTGTCAAAAAGTTTTGCGGAGCTGATTGAAGGGATAATGGAAGTAATCGTATAAAAGAGGGTAGTATATTCCCCCGTTTAAAAAATATTGATTCAAATTTTATGAAATTAATCAGTATATATCGTTCCGAAAAACCTTGATATTACGCTGTTTTAAATCCAACTGAAACTCATACTTTCCAAACCAGGTCTTAAGAAAGCTCGTAAAGCGAGTCAGTTCTCAAAACGTTAATATCGTTCTATTGCGAAGACTTATTCAAAGCATCCCATTTAT
>CAKPVL010000040.1 GCA_934193545.1 uncultured Granulicatella sp.
GTACTGAATAAAGCTTGTCCATTATTTGTAGCGTTTAATTGACCATCTTTCTTGTACACGATAGATAGGTGGTTTTCCTCACCAACATTTGGTGCTTCTACACGAGTCTTGCTATACCATGTGTTTACACCTGGTCCTTTGTATTGCCAGAACCAACCACCCTTGTCATATCCAACAAAGATATTGTTGTCATTATCTTTATATTTTACATAAACCCCAAAACGAGTTTCTGCAGGAGCTGAGTTTGCTTTGAACGTTAAGTCAACGCTTACATTTCCTTCCGCATCTGCTTGCAAACCAGCTTTTTCAAATAGAGCTTCGTCTGCTCCATTGTTGTTATCCTTAGTCGAAGTTAATTTGTTGTAGCGTACTCCGCCTTCTTCAACGACCTCAACATTCCCTTTCACGCGGCTTACTGAGTCCCACTCTTTTTTCACTTCGGCAGTTGCTTCACGAGTTTCGCCCGTAACTTCGCGAGTTTCACCTGTAGCTTCTGCGGCTGGTTTTTCTTCCGCAGGTTTAGCTTCTGCTGGTTTAGCCTCTGCTGGTTTAGCCTCCGCTGTTTCTGTAGCAGCTGCTTCAGTAGCTTTTTCTTCTACTTTATCAGTTGCCTCCGTGTTTACAGCTTCATTAGAAACTGCTTCTTTTTCTTCTTTTGGCGCATCTTCAGTTGCTGTAGCACCAGATTCTACTGCTGGTTTCTCTTCAGCAGTGGCCGCCACCTCACTGGCTGGCGTGTTTTCTACGGCCGTCGCTACTACCTCTGTTGCAGCAGCTTCAGTTGCAGAAACTGGTTGAAGCGTGCCAAAAAAGAAAGCCCCGATGATGACTGAACATGTCCCAACTGTGAGCTTTCTAATAGAGAAGCGCTGTCTCTTCTCCATATTTTGACGATTATACATAATACCCCTCCTTGATTTGTAAAAACGTTTCCATAATTAATTTTAGCACTTTCTTATTGATGAGACTTAGACTTTTTTGCTCTTTACTAGTACTATTTTGCTATATTTAAAACGCTTTCATAATTTCTTCTAGAATTTAACGAAATTAAATCAAAAAGACCCCTAGCATCATCTGCTAGGAGTCCTCTTTTCTTTATTTTTGTCCCATATCTTTCACTTTCATAATACGAGTAATGCTTGCGCGCTCGTTTTCTTCAAGTTTCATTTCGATAAAGTAAATCGTTTCTTCTAATTGTGGGATCAATCGATATTCAAGCGCGTTTACACGACGTCTTGTTTTTTCGATTTCGTCTGCTAGTAATTGGCAAGTTTTTTCAATCTCTGTCAACTCTAGTAGATCATTTAACACATCTGAGATTTGTTCTACAGAGTCGTCAATTTCACTGTTCGAGTTCAAGTAACCATATTTGAAGTCACTCTCTTCGTTTTCATTTTTCACCGTGAAATGCATTTCCGGAACATACACACTCATAATGTTCTTTTCTTGTAAATCCAAGGTTACGCTTTGTGGTGGAATCGCCACTAATTCTTCGATGAACGCTTCTTCTAAGGTTGCTTTCGCTAGAACGAAGCTTTTCATTCCTTCAACGAGACGCGTTTCAACCGCCTCACGTAACGCATTGTTTTTACGAATTAATTCGATGAACTGACGCATTAACTCATCTTGTTTATCCTTTAGGAGTTTATGCCCCCTTTTTGACACGACAAGACGATGCTTTAATTTCGTCAACTCCATACGGGTTGGTTTGACATTCAATCGTGCCAAAGGAATCACTCCCCTTCCGGAAGGTATTCATCTAATAACTCATCCTTAATACGTTTTAATTCCGTACGTGGAAGGATTGATAAGAGTTCCCATCCAAGGTCTAATGTTTCTTGGATAGAACGGTTCGTATAGAAGCCTTGTCCAACATATTCACGTTCAAAACGTTCTGTGAACTCTACATATTTCTTATCAGTTTTTGATAATGCAGATTCCCCTAATACAACCGCAAGTTCTTTGGCTTGTTTACCAGTTGCATACGCCGCGAATAATTGGTTCATCGTTGGTGCGTGGTCCTTACGAGTCTTTCCTTCACCTGAACCTTTATCTTTTAGACGAGATAATGAAGGCAATACGTTAATTGGAGGTTGAATCCCTTGTTTATCAAGAGCACGGTCCAAAATGATTTGTCCTTCTGTGATATATCCTGTTAAGTCAGGAATTGGGTGAGTAATATCATCTTCAGGCATTGAAAGGATTGGGATTTGAGTTACCGATCCTTTCTTACCAACGATACGTCCTGCACGTTCGTAGATTGTTGAAAGGTTTGTATATAAGTAACCTGGGTATCCACGACGTCCTGGAACTTCACGACGAGCCGCTGAAATTTCACGGAGCGCTTCACAGTAGTTTGTCATGTCTGTCATGATTACTAAAACGTGCATTCCTTTTTCAAACGCTAAGTACTCAGCTGTCGTTAATGCGATTTTTGGTGTCGCAATACGTTCGATGGCTGGGTCACTCGCTAAGTTTAAGAACATTACTGAACGGTCAATCGCCCCTGTTTTACGGAAGTCTTCCATGAAGTATTCCGCTTCGTCGAAGGTAATCCCCATTGCAGCAAATACTACCGCGAATTTTTCATCACTGTTTAATACAGTCGCTTGACGCGCGATTTGGGCAGCTAACTCTTTATGAGGAAGCCCTGAACCAGAGAATACTGGTAATTTTTGTCCACGAACAAGAGTGTTCAAGTGGTCAATCGCAGAAATCCCTGTTTGGATAAATTCATCCGGATAGTCACGAGAAACTGGGTTAATTGCTTGTCCGTTTACATCTAAAGTCGCTTCTGGAAGGATTTCTGGGCCATCATCCATGACGTTCCCCATCCCATCGAAAATACGACCAATCATGTCTTCTGATACGTTTAATGATAATGGTTTACCACGGAAACGTACTTTTGTATCACGAATGTTGATTCCGCTTGGTCCTTCGAAAATCTGAACCATTGCTTTATCTTCGTTAACTTCTAGTACTTGTCCATGACGTAATTCACCATTTTGTAATTGGATTTCAACCAACTCATCATATTTAACGCCTTCGACTTGTTCAACCATCATTAAAGGGCCAACAACTTCACTAATCGTACGATACTCTTTAAGCATGTGTCATCCCTCCATGTTGAATTGTTTTTTCGATATCTGTTTTAATTTGCTCTCTGATTTCATCGAAACGAGCAATTTCAGATTCTGGAATATATTTTGAACGTGCGATACGGTCACGCACATCTTCTGTTCCGTCGATGATTTCAGCATAGTATGAACCAAGTTTCATCGCACGACGCGCTTCTTTTTCAAATGTCAAGATGAGTTCTAACATGCGATATTGTTTCTCACGAGATGAGAATGTATCGACATCGTCAAACGCATTTTGTTGTAAGAAGTCTTCACGAAGCATTTTAGCTGTCATCATCGTTAGGCGGTCACGTTCAGATAATGATTCAAGACCAACTAAACGAACGATTTCTTCTAAGCTTGCTTCTTCTTGTAATGTGTTCATGGCATGTTGAACGAATTCAGACCAGTTTGCATGCACGTTTTCGTCCATGTATTTACCAACTTCTGGGTCATACAATGAGTAAGATGTTAACCAGTTCATAGATGGGAAGTGACGTTTTTGCGCCAATGTTGCATCTAATCCCCAGAATACTTTCGCTACACGTAAAGTATTTTGTGTAACTGGTTCTGATGTATCTCCCCCTGGAGGTGATACGGCACCGATTGCTGTAATTGTACCTTCACGGCCATCGCTACCTAATGTTTCAACACGTCCTGCACGTTCGTAGTATTCTGCGATACGGCTTCCTAAGTATGCTGGGTACCCTTCGTCCCCTGGCATTTCTTCTAAACGTCCAGACATTTCACGAAGCGCTTCTGCCCAACGTGATGTTGAGTCCGCCATGATGGCTACGTTATATCCCATATCACGGAAGTATTCCGCAATTGTGATACCTGTGTAAATAGACGCTTCACGAGCCGCTACCGGCATGTTCGAAGTGTTGGCGATTAAGATGGTACGTTCCATGATTGATTCACCTGTTGTTGGGTCAATCAATTCTGGGAATTCGTTCAATACGTCTGTCATTTCGTTTCCACGTTCGCCACAACCTACGTATACTACGATGTCCACGTCTGCCCATTTCGCAATTTGGTGTTGCACCACTGTTTTACCAGCTCCGAATGGTCCTGGTACAGCTGCTGCTCCCCCTTTTGTTACTGGGAAGAAAGTATCGATAACACGTTGTCCTGTTAACATTGGAACTTCAGTGTTTTTCTTTACTTTATATGGACGACCACGACGTACTGGCCAACGTTGGATTAAGTTGAAATCACGTACGCCTGATTCTGTTTCGATTTGGTACACTGTATCTTCAATTTTGAAGTTTCCAGCTTCCACTTTTACTAATTTACCTTTCACACCGTAAGGCACCATGATTTTATGTTTTACAACTTTAGTTTCTTGTACATAACCGATAATGTCTCCGGCTTCTACTTCTTGACCTACAGTAGCAGTAGGAACGAATTCCCACTCTTTTTCACGGTCAAGTGGATCCACGTTTGTTCCGCGGACTAAGAAGTCACTTTGTGATACTTCTTTAAATTTATTGAGGGGACGTTGAATCCCATCAAACATTTGAGATACAATCCCTGGCGCCAATTCAACAGATAATGCTTCCCCTGTTGTTTCGACGGGTTCTCCTGGTCCAATTCCTGAAGTTTCTTCATATACTTGAATGGATGCAATATCTTTACGCATTTCGATGATTTCACCGATAAGGCCTAGATGACCTACACGACAAATATCTTGAATATTCGCATCTTCCATTCCTTCAGCAGTCACAAGAGGACCTGATACTTTTACGATTCTTCCGATCTTCACTGAGGTACCTCCCTTAGTTTCGTGTATTGGTTGGTTATAAGATGTTTTGTCCAACCGCTTTTTCTACATTTTCTTGAATTCTTGATTTTCCAATTCCTAAAGACCCTTTATGGTTCGGAATGAGGATGATGGCTGGTGAAATTTCCGCATCATAACGACGAATCGTTTCCGGAATTTGACTAGCAATAGCTTCCGTTACATAAATGATGCCGACTTCATCTTCAGCAAGTTCATCAATCATCTTGCGTGCCGTTTGCGCTTCGTGGCAAGGGAACACGTTAAATCCTAAAATTTTAAAAGGAAGGATGGAATCTTTGTCGCCAACTACGGCAATTTTATGAGACATAAACTGGTCGCATCCTTTCTCTTAATTGTTCTTCTGTAAACTCATTGTCCACACCTACAAGTAATAGACGAAGGTTTTTAACTTCCATCTCAAGCGCATGAATATACGCAAGACTTGGCAGCGGTCCAAATGGTTCAAAAGTCGCTTCTTCTAGAATGTGATGAATCAATTCTTCTTTTAATAATTCCAATGCAAAGACTGGATGTTCTTCCTGTTCTAAAATCGCAACAAACTTATCATAGTATGGAACATGACGATAAAGGTCGATAAGAGCCTCTGTGCCCTTTTCAAGTACTTCGTCGATTAATAACGTCTTGTCGACTGTTCCTTCGCTAGACAATACCCCAATTAAGAATGAGCGTGATTGTTTTTGCTTTGTGGCACGAATTAACGTTGTGATATTTTCCATATCAATCATAATGTTCACGATTTGATGGATGACCTCTTGATTCATTGTACGGTCGATGAGTCGAAGATGTTTGAAATAGTAGCGATCCATAAATACATCGGCAGCTTCTAGGCGACCAAAGTTTTCAAAATCAGCATACGCTTCACGAACCCCTTCAATCATGATATCTGGTACATCAAGTGAATCTTGAGTTTCGACTAATTGATTTAATGTATCGAGAGAATAACGTCCTAACGGTACACATAAATGTTTTAAGTCTTTTCCAGAGAACTTCGATTTTAGAAGAACTTTTAAATTATGGTAAGTGTAACGAATCGAGAATACATCAAGGAGTGATGCATCCGGAATGAGTTCTAACACCTCATCATAGTTGCGTTTCAAATGGGCATCTAGGACTGGGTCGAACTGTCTTGATTCGAGAACTTCTTGTACATCTACCTCATAACTTGTCTTTTGCAAGGCTTCTAATGCTTGTTGTAAGGATTTAGATACGAGAATCCCATTCAATTGTTCCTTGGACAGTAATTGCTGTTCAAGAATACGAACGGTCGTATTCACTCCTGAATAGGCTAAATCATTCATTCCATCCCTCCTTACCCAATGAATGCTTTTCTAGCTAAGATAGGTGAATATTCTTCTTTTAAATCTTCAATTAATGCTTCGAATAAATAGTTATATTCGATACCTTCTTGTTTCAACACAAATCCAGCTTTCTTTGGAAGTGTTGCTTCGTCGATGTGAACGAAATTAAATTGCGAAGTTAACGCATGTTTATCTTCATCGCTCAAACGAGAAACAGTGTCTTCTCCAAAAGTAAGTGTTGTTTGTTGTTGTTTTGGTAATTTGCGAATAGCTGACTCGATAAAGAGACGTAATGTTTCCCCGCTCCAGGTAGACATTACTTGTAGAACGTCCTCAAATACACTTTCAAGAAGTTCACGTTTGACGCGCAAGACTTCTTTTTTACTTGCGTTTAAAATAGTCTGTTGCTCTTTTTCGTATTGTGATTTTGCTTCTTGTTTTAATGCAGTTTTCTTCGCCATTTCTTGTTGCGAATATTGTGCATTCATTTGATTGATGCGTTCTTCTTGTTCTTTAGTAGCAACCTCAATTCGCTGCTTTGATTCTTTTTCTAAATCCGCTAGAATAAGTTGTTTTAGTTGCTCTAAATCTTTCAAGAATACCCCTCCTCTTAACCTTTGTTAATGATAATTAAGATAGAAGCAAGTAATCCTAAGATTGCGTAAGTTTCAACCATTGCGGCAAAGATAATCCCTTTAGTAGATTCTTCAGGTTTTTTCGCTAAGATTTGTACACCTGCTGCTGCTACTTTACCTTGGGCAATCCCTGAGAATAAACCAGTGAATGCGATTGGTAAAGCTGCCATGAATAAGTATAAACCAGCTGCTAAAGTCATTGAAGCTGACATGTTAATCATGATGAAGAAGGCAACGATGAATCCGTAGATCCCTTGTGTACCAGGTAATAGTTGTAAGATTAATGCTTGAACGAATTTTTCAGGTTGTTCTTTAATTAAGGCAGCAGCTGCTTCACCGGCAATCCCTACCCCTTTTGATGATCCAATCCCTGAGAAGATAATGGCAATTGCCATCCCTAGAGCAGCAAAGATTTGCCCTCCACCATTTTCAGCGAAAAATGTTAACCAGTTTGTCATAATTATATTTCCTCCATTTATTCTGATTTATGTTGTTTAATATCAACGTATTTTTCATATGTTTTGAACGGTTTTAATGCGCGTCCGCCGCCGTCGTAGAATTTACCAAAGAATTCAACGAACTGTAGACGTAAGCCGTGAACGTAAGCTCCAAGGAATGAAAGGAAAATATTCAACCCTTGTAAGGCTACGATTAAGAAAATACCTGCTGTGAAACGTGCAATTGGTGGAAGGAATCCTACCAACATATTGAACGCACTCGCGATACTTCCCCCTGATACAGCTAGCGCCATTAAACGCGTGTAACTCACGACGTCTGCTACGTATCCACTAATTCCGTACAAGTTATATAGACCGCTCGCTAAACCGCCCCACTTGTTTTCGCTCGATAGGACAGTTACGACTACAATCGCAACGGCTGCGATAATCGCAATCGATGAACCGATTGTCGCAATCCAAGAAATATTGAGTACCATTGAGCCTAAAACATAAAGAATGATTCCCGTAATAATCGCTAACCATCCTAGATGACTCGTATAGGCATCGACATATGCTTTTTTCTTTAGATTTGAGTAAGCCCCAAGTGATAAGCCGACCATAATTTGAATGACCCCGAAGATAATCGATAAGATCATAATCGTAATAAGGTCTTTTGAAAGTGATAGTGGCTGGAATGGTAAATCCGCACCGAATGCTGATCCAAAAATAATCCCCCAGATCATTACTGGGTAGCTTAGTAAGTGGAAGAACTTCAAGTTGCGATTCATTCCTTTATCAAAATGGAAGAACTTCAACATGATGAATGTTCCCAACCAGAGAAGCGCTCCGTATCCTAAGTCCGCGGCCATCATCCCGAAGAAGACGAGATAGAATGGTGCTGTATAAGGCGTTGGGTCTAATTCTCCGTATTTTGGTAATCCATACATTTCTGTTAGATTTTCGAATGGTTGTAAGAAGGCATTGTTTTCTAAAACAGTTGGCACTTCTTCGTATTCCTCTTCAGCAATCTCTAGTGGTAAGAAGACATATTCGCCTTCTCCTAACTTTTCTTTGAGTTGAACTTCAACGTCATCGACTGCTTTTGTAGTTAACCACCCTTGAAGCACGAATACATGTTGTCCATTCACCAATCCATTTTTGGCTTGTTCTTTTTGTAATTCGTTATAGGTTACTTCCGCAGAAAGCTGTAACTTGCGAAGAAGGTCTTTTTCTTCTTGTAAGTCATCTAACACTTTCTTCTTAGCATCCACAACTGCTTGTTGCGCTTTAAGATTTTTCTCCAACTCAACAGAAGGAGCTTCTTCAAACGCGTACCATACAATACTGAAGTGCGCTTTCGCTAACTCTTCTTTGGCAGCTTGTTGTGCTTTTCGTGGATATGTCACCAATACTCCGATTTCTTCACGTGTGTGATACACTTCGTGAACGGAAATCAATTCGCTCTCTTTCAAACCGTCCAAGTACGCATTATCCGTCGCTTGAGGAATCGTCCCCATTTTCGTTTTCGTATATGGATGTTTAAAGATATCTTTCGGATAGAAATCAAGGGCGCTCCACTTACGAAGCAAGGCCTCTTTTTCACGAAGCTCTTTTAATTCGTCATCCTTTTTACGAAGCGTGTTACGAATACTTTCAACATGTTCCACTAAGGCGTCAGTGTCCCATTTTTGTACTTCTTTTTGTAATTCAGAAAGTGCAAATTGCTCTCTTGGCGTTTTTAACTTTTGAATTAATGACGGTTGCTTTTGATTTTTTTCGACAAAAGTAATAGCCGCATGAATCCCTTCGAATTTCTGTTGAAGAGCGTTCATTTCCTCTGCATCAGCTTCTTGTAAAGCGATGGAATTTTCGGTAAATAGTTCTTTCGCCTGTTCTAGCGAGGTTACTTCTAAAGATTGTAATTCTTGAATAGCATCCAATAGGTCATTTTGTTTGTCCGTTTGGGCAATCAACATCACCTTATTCATTTTAGCTATTGCCATATCTCTTCAACACCTCCTTCACAGTATCCTGAACTAAATCCTGTTTCAGATGATTGAAACGTTCTTTCAGCGCAGCAATTTCCGCTAATTCGTCTTCTTTCACTTTCGCTTCGAACTCTGCTTTCTTTTGTTGATTTTTCTCTTTCAACTCAGCTTTGTAGACTTCTAAGGAATGTTCCATATTCGATTTAGCTTCGTTCACTCGTTGATCTGTCGCAGCATTCGTTTCGGATAATTGTTCCTCGAACTTTTCCTTCAACGCTTTTGCTTCAGACTCAATGGCCAAAACAGAATTTAGAATCTCTTGACTCATGTGACACCTCCAATCCATTCGCTTTCACGAATAGTAAAATGCTTTTCTTTACTATTATAAACTTTATTTTGCTTTCATTCAAACGTTAATTTCCCATAATCTCGGGCAAACTCAAACTTTATAAATAGGAAGAAACACATCTTTTTTTGAAAAACTTTTTCTTTTCTATTGCATTTTAGAACATTTGTTCGTATAATAAATATGCAAACAAATGTTCGGAGGTATCGAAAATGGAACAACGCAAATCAACATTTACATCATTTATCAAACCATTCATTAATAAACTACAAGTCTCTCAAGAAGAATATGAAGAAAAAGATGTGTTCTTTAAACCAACTGTAATGCCACTGATCGACGTGGTTGAACAAATTCACCACAGCTTCTACTTCAAGAAACC
>CAKPVL010000041.1 GCA_934193545.1 uncultured Granulicatella sp.
AGAGTGTACGATTTTTCTTTTACTCTATTTCCATTAGTATCAATGTATTCTTTTTCAGAATTCTTTAGTGGGGCTACTGTTGCTTCCCAGTTAAAGGTTTCAGATGGCTGCGTACCGTCTGTTTTATAATTGCTAACATCTTGAGCTGTCGCTTGTGTCGTCACTTGAGTGGTCTCTTCTGTTGAAGCTTCAGCAGTTGTCACTTGTGTCGTTTCAGTATCTGTTTTCATATTAGAGCAACCTGCCGCTACTAGCGATAACAGTGCAACACTACCTAATAAAAAGCGTTTTGTTTCTTTCTTCATCATATTCCCCTCTTTATCTTTCAAGCTTGTGTACTTTATTACTTTTTTATAATACAAACGTATTATAACATATTATTTTTTCTTTCACAACATTACTTTAAATAATCAAAAAAGCACTCCCACCATCGTGAGAGTGCTCGCTTCATTGATTATTGTAATTTTTCTAAGTCGGCTTGTAATGCTGCAACTTTTTCTTTTGCAGCTTCTTCGCTATCCGCTTTAGCACCGATATAGAACTTGATTTTTGGTTCTGTACCACTTGGTCGAACTGCAATCCAAGATCCATCTTCTAAGATGTATTTCAATACGTTAGAAGTTGGAAGGCCGATTTCAGAAACGACACCGTTCGCATCTTTTTGTTCATTTACTGCGAAGTCTTGTGCTAGAGCTACTTTCAATCCTCCAAAGCTTGTTGGAACTGAAGCGCGTAAACCGTCAAGTAATGCTTTAATTTTTTGTGGGCCTTCTAAACCAGCTACTGTTACAGAAATTGTTTTTTCTAAGAAGTAACCATGTTTTGCATATAATGCTTGAAGTCCGTCATATAAAGTCTTACCTTCGTTCTTGAAGTGAGCCGCTACTTCTGTAAGTAATAACACTGCTTGCACGGCATCTTTATCACGGACGAATGATTTTACAAGGTATCCGTAGCTTTCTTCGAAACCGAACATGAAAGTATGGTCGCCAGTTTCTTCGTCGTGTTGAATTTGTTCTGCGATGAATTTGAATCCTGTTAATACATTCATCATTTCAGCGCCATAACTCTTAGCAACTGCTGTTGGAAGTTCGCTACTTACGATTGATTTCACGACAAGCGCGTTATTTGGAAGTGTTCCTGCTTGTTGGTGAGCATATAATAAGTAATCGACTAAGATAGCTGCGATTTGGTTCCCTGTAATTACTTGGTAGCTTCCATCTGGTAAGCGTACAGCTGCACCCATACGGTCCGCATCAGGGTCAGTCGCTAATAATACATCAGCTCCTACTTTTTTCCCTAATTCTACCGCATATTCAAATGCGCCTGCTTCTTCAGGGTTTGGAGATTTAACTGTTGAGAAGTCTCCATCCGGCACCGCTTGTTCTTCAACAACGTGCAATCCTTTGAAGTTTGCTTGTTCTAATGCTTTTTCTACAAGCATCAAACCAGTTCCGTGTAATGGTGTATAAACCACTGATAATCCTTCCACATCGCTAAGAAGTTTTGGATTTACAGAGACTGTTTTAATTTCTTTCAAGTACGCATCATCGACATCTTTTCCGATAATCGTTACAAGTCCTGATGCTTCTAAAGCTTTATCATCGAGCACTTCGATTTCAAGAGGATTTGCCACTTGGCGAACGTACGCTGTTAATGCATCCGCATCTTTTGGAGGCATTTGACCGCCGTCTTCACCGTATACTTTATATCCGTTGTAAGCTGCTGGATTATGACTCGCTGTAATCATAATTCCAGCAAATGTATGCAAGTGACGTACCGCAAATGATAATTCTGGTGTTGGACGTAAGCTTTCAAATACATATGACTTAATCCCGTGAGTTGCTAATGTACGTGCAGACTCCATTGCGAATTCTGGTGAAAAATGACGTGAATCGTAAGCAATCGCTACCCCACGTTTTTTCGCTTCTTCCCCGTAAGTTTCAATTAAGCGTGATAATCCTTCTGTTGCCTGACGCACTGTGTAAGTGTTCATGCGATTAATCCCAGGGCCAACAATTCCACGCATTCCCGCAGTACCAAACTCTAATGGTGTATAGAAGGCTTCCTCTTTTTGAACGTCATCCATTGATTGTAATTGCACCTTTAATCCTTCTTCTAGCGCATCAAAAGATTCCCATAGTTTTGCTGTTTCTTTCCAACTCATTTGCATCCGTCTCCTTCTACTGAGTAATAATGTCTTACCTTCTTTTATTATCTATGATTTTCCGAATAGTTTCAACCTCTTTGTGAACTAAAAATCAAGATTTTGAACTTCGAAGCCGTATTCCTGAATATGTGTTTTCAGCATATGCAAGAATCGCTCTGCTTCCTTCGATAATTTTCGTTGATCGTGTTGTAAGATTCCGAGTTCCATTGTATCTTCTACGTCCAGAGGAACCGCAACAATCTTGTCGTCGTTTAGCTTGCTACTAATAATCCCTGAACTGATGGTGTATCCATTTAGACCTATCATTAGGTTAAAGATGGTCGCACGGTCACTTACCTTAATACTCTTCTTATGCTCCATCGTGCTGAGGATTTCCTCTGAGAAGTAGAATGAGTTTTCTTCCCCTTGCTCATAAGATAAATAAGGGTAGTCTTCTAACTCTTCTAATGTGATACTCTTCTTCTCTGCTAATGGATTTTGCGTGCTTAAGAATACGTGCGGTTGTGCCGTGAAGAGTGGCGTGAAGACTAAGTTCTTTTCTTTGAATAATTTTTCCATGACTTTGCGGTTAAAATCATTCAAATACAGGACACCAATCTCGCTCTTATAGTTCGTTAAGTCTTCTAGAATGTTTTGTGTTTCCGTTTCACGAAGCGTGAATTGATATTCGTCTCCTGCTTCCTTTTGAATAAAATCAACGAAGGCATGCACCACGAACGCATAGTGTTGCGCCGATACAGAGAATGTCCGTTTCCGTTTCGTTTGTCTCTTATATTTTTCTTCCATCAAATTGACTTGGTCGAGGACTTGGCGAGCATAGACTAAAAACTCACGCCCTTCTCCCGTCAATGTAATTCCGGTATTCCCCCGTTGAAAGAGGGTAATATCCATTTCTAATTCCAACTCACGAATGGCCTTTGATAAACTTGGTTGGCTGACATATAAGTCTTTTGCGGCTTCATTCATAGAGCCTTTTTCAACGATCTTCTCAAAATAAATTAATTGTTGAATTCTCATCCGACCACTCCCTTCTATTACGCTTATTGTACCATCTTCTAGCGAAAATAAAAATAAACTCCTCCATGCAAATGCATGAAGGAGTCGATAGGAATTACGTTGATTACTCTTGGAATTTGAATACCACTGAAGAATCGTATAATTTTAATACATTTTCAAATACAATCTTACTTGCGATGGCTGCTGCAATTGGAACAACGAACCATACAATAGCTGCTAAGGCAACATTCAATCCAGCATCGATAGAAGCTAACGGTCCTACCAATCCTACGATACCGAACCCTGCAGATTGTGGAGTACCACTTACTGAGAATAGCGCTACTGGAATCGCTGAAAGAATCGCTGTTGATAAACATGGAATCAAGATTACTGGATATTTGAATAAGTTAGGCATCATTAATTTCATAGCTCCAAGAGCGATGGCTAATGTTACCCCTGAGTTATTGACTTTCCATGAGTGTACTACTAATGCTACGGCTGTTGCGGCAACCCCCATAGCAGCCGCCCCGGCAGACACGCCGTTTAATTGAATCGCTAACCCAATTGCTACTGTAGAAATTGGAGAGATAATTAATGTTGCAAATGAGCAACAGATTAAAATTGACATCAAGATTGGTTGTAATGTTGTGAACTCGTTGATAACTGTACCAATAGCAGTAGTAATCATTTTAACGTGTGGTAATAATAGCAACCCGATAAAGGCAGAACCCACTCCGACAACGATTGGCATTGCAACAACGGCTGTTGAACCAAATTTATCTTTGATCAGCATTAACATTCCAACAGCGATACCAGCAGTGACCATTGTATTAATTAAGTCCCCTGTCCCAGCACCAACATATTTTTGAAGTTCTGCATTATACGTAACAACCCCACTGGCTACGAAGCAGGCCCCTGCAACGACCATCATCGGCATTGGTTTGAGGCCGAATTGTAATCCGATTAAGCCCCCAATAATGAGTGGTGTTGCTAATTGGAAAATAACCGCGATTTGTGTAATTGTTACTGCGATAGGATATTGACTAAAATATTTTAAAATTGCTGAAAGAACGGCATTTGGAATCAGTCCGACAATAACCCCTAAGGCTGTCCCTGCTAAGATTTTATTGATAAAAACTGAAGCCGTCATTTTTTGTTTTGCTTGTGCTTCCATAGTTTTGTCCCCCTCTACTGCGAGCTATTTAGCTCCAAGAATTTGTTCTTTACAATGAACCAATGCTGTTAAAAAGGCACAATATGGTGTTGGAACTCCATATTTTTGTCCTTTACGCACCACCGCTCCATTGATATAGTCGATTTCTGTTAAACGATTGTTTTCATTTAAATCTTGATACATCGATGGGTGATGAAGCCCAATTGTTTCACGATTATAACAATTCTTTTCGATAAAATCCACAATTTCTGAAACATTTAACAGAATGTTTTCATTTTTTGCAACTTCTGAAAATTCTTTCACAATATTTTCAACTATCATATGAGCCGGCGTTGTAGAGCCAAATTCATACATATTACTCATCAAGATAGTACAAAGTCCGTTCATCGTTCCATTCACACATGCTTTCTTATAAATGGCAAATAGAATATTTTCAGAATAGCTTGCATTCAATCCTCCACTATTCAAAACATTCACGATTTCTTCGGCATTGGCTTGTGCTTTTGGTGTATCCACCAAGTTCTTCAAGGCGACTGTTCCACTACCAAAGAGTTTCACGCGGCCAGGACCTTCCATTCCAGCAGTCCACATCGTATTTCCAATAAAGATATCTTCTTTTGGAACAAACTGTTCAATCACTTCTTCATGTCCAATACCATTGAGTAAGCACAGCACTTTGGTTTCATCATGAATGACTGGTTTCAAGTCGGTTAGCATGCTTTCTAGTTGCATCGCTTTTGTAAATAAGATAATGAGGTCACTTGTCATTGCTTCGGTGACTTCACTTTGAAGCACAGCTGGCAACTTCACAATGACTTCTTCTCCATTGTAGTTGGCTTTAAGTCCCTCCTTTTGAATGGCATCCACATGATCTTTCCATCCATCCACTAGAAGCACTTCATGCCCTGCTTGATGGAGCATTAACCCAAAGCGACTTCCCATGGCACCAGCACCTGCGATTGTAATTTTCATCGTAATTCCTCCTTTATATTTAAAAAACCTTATTGTTTCCGTCTTTATTCTTTGTTACAATCATTGTGTAACAGTTCACTTAAAAGAATAGGAGATGTCCAATGGATATTAAACACCTTCACTACTTCATAAGTATCGTTGACCATGGCGGATATTCTAATGCCGCTCGTAGTTTATTCATTACGCAACCGACCCTTTCTCAAACCATTAAAAAATTAGAATCCGAATTACATACTCCGCTTTTTATTCAGCAAACTAACAATAGTATTCGACTGACTGAAGCTGGACAGCTCTTATACGATAATGGTAAGAAAATCATTTCTCTCATGGAAGGGACTGTGGCTCAAATCCATGAACTCAATCAACCTCAAAAAGAAACGATTCGAATTGGGCTACCGACACTTTTTGCGATCAAATTAATGCCTGAGTTCTCGCGTTTTATGATGTCACATCCTTCGATTCACTTAACGATGGTACAAGGCGGTTCGCGTGAGCTTCAAAACGCTCTTGTAAACGAAGAAATCGACCTTGGTGTTCTCTCTTTTCCAAAGATTGAGTCTGACATTGTGATTGAACCGTTCCAACAAAACTTCGTAGGGTATCACGCAAGTCTTGTCGTTCCAAAGGGGCATCCCTTAGCGACTAGAGATTCCGTCACCTTTGAAGATTTAAAGGATGAACGATTCAGCACTCTATCTAAACACTTTATGCTTGGAAAGTTATTACACCAACGCTCAAGACATTTTGGTTTTGAACCGAATATCGTTTATGTGGACGACAACTGGGAAGTTCTCCTTGCCAGTCTTGCAACATTTAACTCGGTCTGCATCATGGCTTTAGAGTATAAAGAATTCTACCCAGACGACAATCTTGTTTGGATTCCACTGTTAGATAAAAATGGATTTTTCCCCATCGGAGTGGCCTATCGTCCAAACGAAACATATTCGCAAAACATCTTAGAACTCATTGAATTATTACGAACTTTATAAGGATTCCTCTGTTTTCATTGTACCTTCCTTGTGAAGTTTTTACCAATTGAATTTTCTTATAGCTGTATTAGTTTTTCTTATAGAACAACAAAAAAGGAACGAACTTTTCTCAAAGTTCGCTCCTTATATTTTTTAATTCATTGAACTAGATAGCCCAGTCTCCGTTACGGAAGATTGGAACAACAGTACCGTCTTCACGGATACCGTCAACGTTCATTTCTGGTCCACCGATCATGAAGTCCACGTGAACATCAGCACGGTTTAATCCAGCTTCTCTTAATTCTTCTTCAGTTTCGAAGTTTTCTCCACCTTTAACGCTTGTTGCATAAGCAGAACCGATTGCTAAGTGGTTTGATGCATTTTCATCGAATAATGTGTTGAAGAATGTAATACCTGATTGTGAGATTGGTGATGGGTCGCTTACTAACGCAACTTCACCTAATCCTCGAGCACCATTGTTTTCGAATACTAAGTCTTTCATTACTTGGTCGCCTTTTTCAGCAGATACTTCTGTGATTTGGCCGTCTTTGAAAGTCACTTTGATGCCTTCGATAATGTTACCGTTGTAGCTCAATGGTTTTGTACTTGATACATATCCATCAGCGACGCGGAAATCAGGAGCTGAGAAGACTTCTTCTGTTGGCATGTTTGCGATAAAGTGTTCTCCTTGAGCGTTCAAGCTTCCAGCACTTTCCCAAACATGGTTTTTAGGCATTCCAAGAGTTAAGTCTGTTCCTGGTGCTGTGTAGTGTAGTTTCACGAATTGTTCTTTATTTAAGATAGAAGCTTTAGCATCTAATTTTTCTTCATGTTCTTTCCATGCTGCCACTGGATCATCAGCGTATACACGGCAAGTTTTGAAGATTTGATCCCATAATAAATCTACTGCTTCTTCGTCAGTTGCAGCGTTAGGGAAAACTTTCTTCGCCCATTCTTTACCAGCAGCTGCTGCTACAGTCCAGCTCACTTTGTTGGCTTGTGTTGCTGTACGTAATGGTTTTAATGCAAGGCTTAATGCTTTTGTTGATTTTTGAAGACGTTCTGCTGATACTCCAGCGAATGCATCTGGGTCAGCTGAGCGAACGTTTAAGCGGCTTGCTTTCTTCTCTAATAAGTAGTTCATTTCTGCTACACGGTATTCTGGAACGTTTGTGATACGGTCTTCTGCAGCGTGTAATAAGCGTTCACGGCCTACGAAATCGTCTGCCCATGATACGATTACTTCGCTTGCTCCGTGTGCATAAGCTTCTTTTACTAATAAACGAGCTAAAGGTGCTTGGTCTACGTCAATCACAATATTCACTGTGTGACCTGGTTGCACGTTAATCCCTGTTGAGATTAATAATTTAGCGTATTTTTCTAAGTTTTTGTCGAAATCTTTTAATACCATATTGACACTCCTTTTAATATAACTACTTTCATCCTATCATATTTCTAGTCGAAATTCTTATAAAACACTTCATCTAAGTACAGTCCATGAGCAGGCGCTGTTGGTCCTGCCGCATTTCGATCCATCGCTTCTAGAATTTGCTTCATCTCTTCCACCTCACGTAATCCGTCTCCAATTTGAAGCGCCGTTCCAACTAAAATGCGAACCATATTGTAAAGGAAACCTTTACCCTCAAAAGTGAAAATTAATTCATCACCGTTTCTCTTCACTTCTGCTTTCGTCACAACGCGAACTTTGGAGTCTTTATCGCTTTTTGTCGAACAAAAACTTGTAAAATCATGTTCTCCAATCACTGCTTCAAAAGCCTTGTTGATGCGGTCTACATCCGTTTTGAATGGGTGATGCAGCTCATACTGACGACGAAACGGGCTCTGTATAGCAGCAGTCGTTACTTTATAGATGTATCGTTTCCCTGTCACACTATAGCGCGCGTGGAAGTCTTCTGACACTGCGTCGGCCGAGACAATCCGAATTGACGTCGGTAATAAACTATTCATCGCACGAACAAGAGATACTGCTTCGATAGCTTTGGGATAGTCGATATGAACGACTTGTCCGTTGGCATGCACCCCAGAGTCTGTACGACCAGAGCCACTAACAGGAATATATTGGCCCTTTGTCATCTTCTTCAGCGCTTTATTCAGTTCTGCTTGAATGCTATTCCCATTCTCTTGCACTTGAAATCCAACATACGGCGTACCATCATATTGAATGACGAGTTTATATCGCTGCATCCTTTTCCCTTCTTTCAAAAAAGAGCTTGACAAGTCAAGCTCCTTATTTTTTTATGCTTTTAATACAAATAATAAAATCGTTACGGCCACAAGGGATAATCCCGCAATGGCATCACGCATTTCATAGTTTAGAACACGGTACTTACTGCGTCCGTCTCCGCCTTGGTATCCACGTGCTTCCATGGCTGTTGCCAAGTCTTCGGCACGGTTTAATGAACTAACAAACAGCGGAATTAAGATTGGAATAATCGCCTTCATTTGTTCGAAGAGATTTCCTTCTCCAAAATCAACCCCACGAGCTCGTTGTGCGTTCATAATTTTTTGTGCTTCGTCCATTAATGTTGGTACAAAACGTAGTGCAATAGATAACATCAATGCCACTTCATGCACTGGGAATTTCACAACGGCTAATGGTTTCATCACTGCTTCAATCGCATCCGTTAATTGTAGTGGTGCGGTTGTCAGTGTTAAAAGCGTTGAGAACGAGATGATTAATACGAATCGTAAGAAGATAAAAATCGCATTAATAATCCCTTCAGATGTTACTTGAATGAATCCCCATTGGAAGTAGACGTCTCCACCGCTTGTAAACAAGATTTGGAGTGCTACCGTAAAGAGAATCACCCAAATTAATGGCTTAATTCCTTTCCAGAAGAACCCTAATGGAATCTTGGATAAGAGTAATGCAATCAGTGTATAAGCAATTAATAAGCCATATGTCACCCAGTTATTCGCTAAGAAGATGACTAACACGAATGCAAAAGTTCCAATTAATTTAGTTCTTGGATCGAGTTTATGAATCCATGAATCGCCTTGTAAGTAGCGACCTAAAATAAGTTTATCGAGCACTTGTGTCACCTCCGTTTTTCGAATGTGAAACAAGTAAGTCTGCTAAAGCTTCCAAGTTCATTGGACGAGCGTCTGTTTGGAATCCTTTTGCTTTTAGCTTTTCGACAAA
>CAKPVL010000042.1 GCA_934193545.1 uncultured Granulicatella sp.
GCAAAGATTCCAGGAATAGAAGTTTCCATTTGCTCGTTTGTCACGATCCAACCTTCAGCATCTGTGATGTTTAAGTCTTTAAATGGATCAGAAACTGGTAAAAGTCCCACATAGATGAAGACACCATCCGCATCATGCGTTGTCACTTCGCCTGTATTCACATCTTTTACGCGAACGCCTGTAATTTTTGAACCGTCTCCTACGAATTCTTCTACAACTGAATTCCATAAGAAGTCGATTTTTTCGTTGGCAAATGCACGGTCTTGTAATACTTTTTGTGCACGTAATTGGTCACGACGGTGAACGATCGTTACGCTCTTTCCGAATTGTGTTAAATACGTTCCTTCTTCTACAGCTGAGTCGCCTCCACCGATGACGAAGATTTTCTTATCTTTGAAGAATGCTCCATCACATACTGCACAGTAAGAAACGCCACGTCCAGCGTACTCTTCTTCCCCTGGAACTTCTAATTTACGGTGATATGAACCAGTCGCAATCACTACTGCATAAGCGTAATATGTTTTCTTGCCTGCAGTGATGACTTTCAAGTCGCCTTCTAATTCAATTTTAGAAACTTGACCATAAGCGTATTCTGCACCGAATTGCATCGCACCTTTATACATATTGTCGGCTAATTCTGGCCCAGAAATCGTAGGGAAACCAGGATAGTTTTCTACATCTGAAGTGTTTAATAATTCTCCACCAGGAACACCTTTTTCGAGGATTAATGTTTTTAAATTTGCACGAGAAGTATAAAGCGCTGCGGTCATCCCACCAGGGCCACTTCCGATAATGACTACATCATAAATTGTTCTTTCTTCCATCAGAGATTCTCCTTTTGTATAAACTAAGAGCGCTGAGACATAGTCCAACGCTCCTCTTCATTTTTAAGTGTAAGATACTCCCTTTAAAACGGCAACTTTATTGCTCATCCAAAGTTCCTTCGAGTTTTTTACCTAATTCAATGACGTATTGTTTTAAGTTGTCTTTGATTTCTGGATGTTCCAAACCGAATTCAATACTTGTCTTCATGAATCCAAACTTGTCACCCACATCGAAACGCTCACCCTTGAATTGTTTCGCAAACACTCTTTGAGTAAGGTTCAATGTATCAATGGCATCTGTTAATTGAACTTCTCCACCCGCACCTGGCTCT
Source organism: uncultured Granulicatella sp. (assembly GCA_934193545.1). Lineage (GTDB taxonomy): Bacteria > Bacillota > Bacilli > Lactobacillales > Aerococcaceae > Granulicatella. The sequence goes on from CAKPVL010000042.1 coordinate 1,157, forward strand.
TGTTTTTCTAAGATTTCAAAGATTTCAGGCGTTAATAAGTAACGACCGATAATCGCTAAGTTACTTGGTGCATCTTCTGGTTTTGGTTTTTCTACGAAACGACGTACATTATATAATCCTTCTTCCACTTGGCTTTCAGGATCGATAATTCCGTATTTATATGTTTCTTCATGAGGCACTTCCATTACGGCGATATTTGACGCATGTGTTTTTTCATAGCCTTCAATCAATTGTTTTGTTAAAGGCACTTCATCACGCATAATATCGTCCCCAAGCATAATCACGAATGGCTCGCCACCCACGAATGCTTTTGCTTGAAGAACCGCGTCCCCAAGCCCTTTAGGATAAGATTGACGCACAAAGTATAAGTTAATTCCTGTTGTTTCTTGAACGAGTTCTAATAACTCTGTCTTTCCTTTAGCTTCAAGGTTTGATTCTAACTCGATATTTGAGTCGAAATGGTCTTCGATTGGACGTTTGCTCTTACCAGTAACGATTAAGATATCCTCGATTCCTGATGCTAGAGCTTCCTCAACAATATATTGAATCGTTGGTTTATCTACGATTGGCAACATTTCTTTGGCCATCGCTTTTGTTGCTGGTAGGAAACGAGTTCCAAGTCCTGCTGCTGGAATTACGGCTTTTCTTACTTTTGTCATGTGTATTCCTCCGATTTGGTTTATTGGTGTTCTTTAATCGATGCTTCAGATTTAAATTCACGACCCATTAATCGTTGAATCTCTTCGCGAACATCATGTCCTTTATATAAAACATTGTAAACAGCAGTTGTAATCGGCATTTCGATGTTCTTCTCTTGTGCCAAAGCGTAGACGGCTTTACACGTTTCTACCCCTTCTACAACCATTCCCATATTTTCCAAAATCGTTGGAAGCGGAACGCCTTTCCCGATTTGGTCCCCACATCTCCAGTTACGAGAATGAATACTCGTACACGTTACGATTAAATCGCCCACACCACTAAGCCCAATAAAGGTCAGTGGATCTGCGCCAAATGCAATTCCTAGGCGACTAATTTCTGATAATCCTCTTGTCATTAATGCAGCTTTTGCATTGTCCCCATAGCCTAAACCATGAAGAGCCCCTGCTCCAACAGCGATAACGTTTTTAAGTGCAGCTCCCATTTCCACTCCGACACAGTCCGTATTCGTATAAACACGGAAGAAAGAATTACTGAAAAGAGTTTGCACGTATTTAGCAGATTCCAAGTTTTCGCATGCTGCAGTGATGGTTGTGATGTCACGACGCGCCACTTCTTCGGCATGACTTGGTCCAGATAACACCACGATATCTTCGTAGCTGTCACGGTCCAACTCTTCTGCTAAAATTTCTGAAATTCGTTTAAATGTTTCTTGTTCTAACCCTTTACTTGCGTGAATAATCATCGGTTTGTTTTCAAGCAAGCCATTTAATTGTTTAGCTACTAAACGAATGACTTTTGTTGGAAGTACGAATAAGACCGCATCCACACCTTTCACGGCTTCGGCTAAATCCAAATAGCCTCGAATAGCTGGGTCCAGAAACACTCCTGGAAGGTAATGTTCATTCGTATGGCGCTCATTAATTTCTTGAATTTGCGCTTCGTTATTTCCCCATAAGCGAGCTTCATGATGGTTTTCTGCGAGCACCATTGCCAGTGCTGTCCCCCATGAACCTGCTCCTAAAATAGCTACTTTTTTCATAGTTGTTCTCCTTTACGCTTTTCCAAACAATGCTGGAGATTGTGGATCGTCAATCGATACATAATCTGGCACGGCCGGAACTCTACGTCTTCTCACTACAATAATAGCGATGCCTAATAAGAATAACACAATTGAGACTAATTGCGAAATTCGGATAATACCAAACATCCAGAGGCTATCTGTACGCATTCCTTCGATAAAGAAGCGTCCAAATGAATACCATAATAAGTATCCTGCCATGATTTCTCCGACTTTTACACCTTTACGTCTGCGTAAGTAGAATAAAATCAATACGCCGATAAAGGACCAAAGTGATTCATATAAGAAAGTTGGATGGTAATAAACACCATCGATATGCATTTGTTCAATAATGAAGTTTGGTAAATGCAAGCCTTCTAAAAAGGCACGTGTTACGACTTCCCCATGCGCTTCTTGGTTGGTGAAGTTTCCCCAGCGTCCAATCGCTTGGGCAAGTAACACAACAGGCGCCAAGATATCTAACAGTAAGGCAAATGATACTTTTTCTTTTTTTGCAAACCAGTAGACGGTTGCTGCTCCGGCAATCACACCACCGTAGATGGCAATTCCTCCATGCCAAATTTGGATGATTTCACCAGGATTTGCTAAGTAGTACTGCCATTCAAATAAAATGTAGTATAAGCGAGCTCCGACAAAGCCGATTGGCACTGCCCAGAATACTAAATCGATGATAAATTCTTTGCGATATCCTTTACGTGTTGCTTCTTTATCTGCGAGTGTTGTCGCTAAGTAAATCGCAAACGCAATAATAATTCCGTACCAACGGACTTGTAATCCACCGATTTCAAATGCAATCGGATTAATGGCCGAAACCATTTCTAAAACATTCATGTAACTAACCTCTAAACTTCTTTATTTTCTGCAATTAATTGTGTTAAACGATTCGTGAAGCTTTCTGTTGCATCGAATCCCATTTTCTTCGCACGGAAATTCATACATGCTACTTCTAAGATAATCGATACGTTACGACCAGTCTTCACTGGGATGCGGATTTTCGGAATCTCTACACCCATCAATTCAACATTTTCCATATATCCACCTAAACGGTCATATCTCTTATCTGGCGTCCAGTTTTCAAGATGGACAACTAAATCCACTTGTTTTGAATCAAGAATAGCACCTGCACCAAACAAGGTCATCACATCCACGATACCAACCCCGCGGATTTCGATTAAGTTATTCAAAATTTCTGGTGCTTCCCCGATTAATGTTAATTCATCGTATTGATATAGTTCAACACGGTCATCCGCTACAAGACGGTGACCTTTTTGCACTAATTCTAACGCTGTTTCAGATTTACCAACGCCGCTTTCTCCAGTAATCAAAAGACCAATCCCGAACACATCGAGTAATACCCCGTGTACTGAAGAACGCTCTGCCAATCTGCCTTCTAAGAAGTTTGTGACACTACTTGATACTTGAGTTGTTTTCGATGTCGCTTGTAAGATTGGAATTTGCGCTTTTGCTGCAGCTTCCACTAACTCTTTTGGTGGATCCAATCTTCTAGAAATGATAAAGCATGGCGTTTCTGGTTTACAGAGGCGCTCCATCACTTCAAGTCTTTTCGCTTCATCCATTGCCGCCACAAAAGAAGTTTCTGTACGACCTAATAATTGAATTCGCTCAGCAGGATAGAAATTTAAGAACCCTGCTAATTCTAATCCCGGTCTTGAAATTTCACTCGTAACAATTGGACGGTCAAGATATTCCTCGCCGTAAATTGGTTTTAAATGAATATTCTGGATTAATTCTCTAACCGTAACACTTTTCATATTATCCCTCATTTCTTTATACCCTTCTACTATACCATATTTGAGCGCTTTCTTGTATGGTTTTAGAATTTATTAAACTCTCTCTTCCTTCTGAGGAAATTACACAAAAAATATTTTCGAAAAAGTTGAGCAACCTACTTGAATAACTTATACTTTTTTATATAATAGTGTAAGTTTCTGAAAAGGAGGAAAAACAATGGTATTTTATTCATATAATTTTTTGAAAAGCCAAGTTCAACAAATCGACTATATTCAGTTAGGACTCGTTCTATTTGTCATTGCGATTTTAGCACTTGCTTTATATCGTTATTTTAAAAACAAACAAGATACAAAATTCCGCGAATTAGCATTAATCGCAGTCATTGGTATCTTAATTCTAGCTGGATCTAAGATTTCTGATTTGCAGTCTTCTAAAAATTCAGAAAACCAATATTCTGGGGCACTTCGCTTCGTCGAAACCATCGCAGAAGATTTACACGTTAATAAAGAAGAAATCTATATTAACACAGAAGCCGCAACGGATGGAGCCATCGTAAAAGTTGGCGATCAATTCTATCGAGTATTAACAGGTGACAGCCCTGAACATTATTTACTTGAAAAAATGGAATTAAAAAATCCAAAAGTTGTGATTAAGGAGGCTAACTAATATGAACTTTTCATATATCGACGTAGCAATCAAACTTGCACTAGGGCTATTATCATTAATTGTTGTTATTAACTATACAGGTAAAGGGAACCTTGCTCCTACCTCTGCTAGTGACCAAGTTCAAAACTATGTACTCGGGGGAATTATCGGTGGTGTGATTTATAATCCATCGATTACGATTTTACAATACTGCATTATCTTATTAATCTGGTTTGCTCTAGTACTTTCACTTCGTTGGTTAAAAACAAATAACAGTAAAGTGAAGAAAATGATTGACGGTGAACCAATCCAACTAATTAAACACGGAAAAATTGATGTTGAAAATGTACGTCTAGCTGGTCTAACCGCTCAAGAAGTTGCTTTTAAATTGCGTTCTCAAGGGGTTTACTCTATTCGCGATGTAAAAAGTGCCATCCTGGAACAAAATGGACAACTCATTCTCACAAAATCCGGAGAAGAAAATCCAAAATATCCACTGATTACAGATGGAGTTATCCAACACAACGTTTTAGATGTCATCGACAAAACCGAAGATTGGGTGACTGAACAACTGGCTTCGCAAGATATTCAAGACGTTTCAGATGTATTCCTTGCAGAATACAATAGCGGCAAATTAATGGTTGTTAAATACTAATTAAATCCAAACAAAAATAAGCGACCAATTTGGTCGCTTATTTTTTTTATTTATTAGTCTACTAGATTTTCAACAAAGCGTTGGAAAATCGTTAACAGAATACTCACCGCTAAGGTAATGTGTGGACTCGCAAATGAGAACCCTGGTCCTACAAACCATGATGTTAAGCTTAACATCATCGCATTTAACACAAAGCTAAAGCATCCAAACGTTACAATCGTTACTGGTAATGTTAAAAGGAATAAAATCGGTTTAACAAATAAGTTTAGTACCGCAAGAACGATACTTGCAACAAGCGCTGCTACCCAGTTCGTAACGTAAAATTGTGGAACAAACCACGCAATTACCAAGAACCCTAATGTGTTGATGGCAATTTTTTTAGTAAATGACACTAAAAATCACTCCAATCGTCGTCATCATCTTCCTCTACGCGGCGCGCTGTTTTACGCGGGCGAGAAGGTCCAGAAGTGTAATAGTAAGTATTTCTGCGTCTATCGTCACGGTAATACCCAGTGCTTTCTTCTGGAATAATGATAGCAAGTAAGATGTATAGGAAAATAGGGAATCCTGAAAAACTAAAAATAAGAAACAGTACACGTACAAGTGTTGGATCTACATTAAAGTATTCTGCAATACCTCCCATAACCCCACAAACGATTCTGTTCTTTCTTGAACGTCTTAATTTTTTCATTTTGTTTATCCTTCTTTCTTGCTACTTGTATCTGATTGTAGCTGATTTACTTGAATATTTCCAGTTGTTGTTTCTGCGGCTACTCGCGTCATTGAGTCTTTATATTTGCGAATCAATGCACTTCTTTCGGCTAAATCCTTCGTTTGTCGAATCACTTCGAAGACTGTCTCATCAAAGTGAATCGAACCAAGAGACGTTTCAATTTCGGCTTCAAGCCCTACTTCTTCAGCAACTTCAATTTTAATATTTCCGTTCACTGTTTCAACGTCGACTTTTTTCGTTTCAGGATGTGCCACTGCTACTTTAATGTTTCCCGTCACCGCTTCTAGTTTTGTACCTAGGAACTTACCATCAAGATGGATATTTCCGTTTACCGTTTCAGACACGATATCTTTGAATTCGAGGTGTTCGTATTTAAGATTTCCGTTCACTGTTTCGGCTTCAAGGAGAACCCCTTTAACATCTTTCAAGCGAATATCTCCATTATCCACTTCGAAGTAATAATCTTTACCTTCTAATTCCTTCAAATGAATAGTTGTATTCAAGCCTTTGATGGCTACATAATCATACACTTTTTGTGGAAGTGAAATCGTCCAGTCGCAATATACGCGCTTGCTGACACTCTTGATGACAATCTTATCGTCGTCCACGCCAACCCTCACTCGGTCACGAACAAATCCTTCTGCATCGAAGAACTCTTCGTCTTGCGCAGCCACGCGGCAATTTCCTTCAATCGTCATTGTGTTGCCAGGGACTGTTTTCACACGGACAATTCCGTTGGCCACTTTGAAATCGAGAATGCTCGCATCATCAATCACTTGATGAAAATGATACGGTACTTTTTTGCCGTTTTTGGCTTCTAAGTAAGGCAGGTTCACTTCTGTATTTTGAATAACTGATCCCACCGCTGTCACAATTGAGTCTGCGAATTTTGCAGCCCATGAAGAGATATTTCCCGCTGTTCTACGAGTTTTATCTTCCCAGTCAGTGTCTTGCACTTTCTTCTTCGCTTTCTTAAAGCTTTCTTCCCATTCTTCTTTCTTTTCAGCTTTCATTTTGGCATCAGCTTGTTTCTTCTCTTGTAACAAGCTCTTATATTGGTTATTCAACTGTTCCGCTTCTTCTTGCAAGCGAACAAGTTCCATCTCTTCATCCACTGTCAACGGTTCAAGTTGCTCAGCCGTTTTGATTTCATCGATACGGCGATCGATTTCTTTCGTACGTTTTAAAACCGCTTGAATCGATTCATCTGTTTGGTCGCTTTGAGCTGAGAATTTTGTAAATACACTCGCTACCCCTTCCAATACAGAATCGACTTGGCTTGAAGTTGGTTGTTCTTTTGCACTAGCCTTTTCACCCATTTTTTCGAGTAAGACTACTGCTTCCTCTGCTGAAATAATTCCTTTGTCTACTAATTCTAAAATTCTATCTTTTTGATTCATTTTCGTTTCCCCCTTAAATCGGTTCGTTCTTGATTACATTCTTAGTGTACCGAACTTCCAAAACGAAAACATAGGTCCTAAGGTTGATTTTTATCCCAAACTTCTCTAAACCTAAAGTTGTAT
>CAKPVL010000043.1 GCA_934193545.1 uncultured Granulicatella sp.
TTTTCAAAGGTCAATCGTTGTTTTGCAACAACTTCTATATCCTATCATAGGACATTTTCACTGTCAACAGATTTCATGTAACTTTTTCAAAGTTTTTTTGAAACTGTTTTATAAGCGAACGTTCGCTCAACAGTGATATTAATTTATCATAACTGATTATCAATTTCAACCGATATGATTTAATTTTTAAAAACTTTTTTTAATTTCTTAAAAACCGTAATCAAGTCGGATTTCTTCTATATAAATTCATCTCGATATCTTTACAATTTCAGGGAACACTCGTATAATTATTGATGTAAGACGCCGAAATAGCTCAGTTGGCAGAGCAACGCACTCGTAACGCGTAGGTCGCAGGTTCGACCCCTGTTTTCGGCATACTAAGAATCTTGTCTTCTTTCTTATATTTATGTAGAAAAACGGTTGAGTATTACTCAACCGTTTTTCTTTGGACTAATTCAATAATTTTTAAGACAACGTCGCTGGCTTTTTGCATGCTTTCAAGCGTTACGAATTCATATTGTCCATGAAGGTTTTCTGCTCCGGTAAAAAGGTTTGGAGTTGGAATTCCTTTATAGGTAATAATACATCCATCCGTTCCTCCACGGAAGGGTTGAATGTCTGGCGTGATACCACATTCTTTATAAGCTTCAATCGCTACTTCAACCGAAGTCATATCGTCTTTTAAGATTTCATACATATTATAGTACTCATCGTAAATCGTACATTCGATACGAGGCACATCATATGTTGCATTTTGCGCATCGACGATTTGTTGGAACTGTGCTTTTCTCTCTTCGAATTTCTCCATTGAGTGATCGCGAATAATATATTCCAATTCAACCTTACCGATGTCGCCTGATTGTTTCGATAACATAAAGTAGCCTTCGTACCCACTCGTACGTTCTGGCACTTCATCTTCTGGCATACGTGCAAATAGTTTTGCCGCTTCCGCCAACGCATTCACCATCACATCTTTGGCTTGACCTGGGTGAACACTGGTCCCATGAATCGTCACCACTGCACGAGCCGCATTGAACGTTTCATATTCTAGCTTCCCTACGACGCCGCTGTCTAAAGTGTAGGCAAATTTTGCAGGCATACGTTCCGCTTTGAAACGGTGTGCGCCTTTTCCGATTTCTTCGTCCGGACCAAACGCTAACCAAATATCACCATGCGGAATCTCTGGATGCGCCATTAAGTACAAGCACGCTTCTAATACCGAAACAAGACCTGCCTTATCGTCGGCACCTAGTAATGTTGTTCCGTCTGTCGTAATTAACGTTTCGCCGATGTAGTTCTTCAAACTTGGAAACTCGCTGACAGTCATTACTAAATTCTTCTCAGCATGGAGCACCACATCTTCCCCGTTATAGTTCTTGTGAATTTGTGGATCGATGTTTTCCGCATTGAAGTCCGCTGTATCGACGTGGGCGATAAATCCAATCGCAGGCGCTGTAGCCCCTTCTTCCAAGTTACTTGGTAATAGTGCCACTAAGTAGCTGTCCTCTGGATCGAGTTCTACATTTGTAAAGTCGTACTCCACTAACTCGTCACGAAGCATTTCTAAAAATTCCCATTGACTCTTTGTCGTAGGAATCGTTGTTGATTTTAAATCACTACGCGTATTGATTTTCGCATATCGAATAAATCGTTCTAACATTGTAGGATACATGTTAATAAGAGTCATCTTCTTTCACTTGGTGGAACTCTAAGTCTGCAATTGTTTCACGACCGAACATTTCAATCGCCACTTTAATTTTTTGTTTTTCGTGGTCAAGTTCCACTACTTTACCGCTCATATCATTGAAGGCACCTTCTGTAATGATTACGTAGTCTCCAACAGACACGTGTAAATCAACTGGAGCATGAACTTTTTCACCGATACGTCCTAAGATGGCTTCAACTTCTTCTGGTAATAATGGAGATGGTTTTGAACCAGCACCGTGTGAACCAACGAATCCAGTTACGCCTGGAGTGTTACGAACAACATACCATGCTTGGTCTGACATCACCATTTCAACTAATACATAACCAGGGAAAGTTTTTTCAACAGTTGTTTTTGTTTTACCGTCTTTTACTTCTACTTCCTCTTCTTCAGGTGAAATCACGCGGAAGATATTTTCTTCCATACCCATACTTTGGATACGTGATAATAGATTTGATTTTACTTTGTTCTCATAACCTGAATAAGTGTGCAATACATACCATTCTTTTTCCATTGATACTCCTCCTTGAGTGTTGACAACATTTTTCCATACAAAAAAACCTTCATAAGCGAAGGTTTTTTCAACTGCTCTTAGTATATCACTAATCACTTTAAAGTACTATTATTTTAAAAGGAATGTAATGAGTTGATGCACTCCATAGTCCACTACTGCAAAGAAGCATAATGCAGCAAGCACTGTCATAATTACTGTAATTGTATATTTGTTTACTTCTTTACCTGTTGGCCAAGTAACTTTTTTCATCTCTTTAATTACACTTGATAAAAAACGCATTCCGAATCTCCTCTTCCTTTTATTTTGTTTCGCGATGTAGTGTTTGTTTGTTGCAATACTTGCAGAATTTTTTAATTTCAAGACGTTCTACTCGTCGGTTTTGTCCAAGCGTAATCGTGTAGTTTCTTGAACCACATACGCTACAAGCTAACGCCGCTTTTTTCTGAGCCATATTTTTCACTACTTTCTATAAATCCATATCTATTCCATCATAAGGAAATGAACCTACTTTGTCAAGTACACACTAAGTCTAGACAAGCAAAAAGGCCGGAAACTCGTCCAGCCTCTTCTTGCTATTTTCTACGTCTTACTAATAATTTATTCTTCAAGCTCACGGCTTTTGGTGCCCATGTATGGAACATTTCAAACCAGAACTTCGAAATTGGCATATCAAATTCACCGATATATTCCACTAACTCTGGATCAAATGATTGCTTGAATCCGTTAATTCCACCGTGATGTTCTTGGTCTTCAGAAACTCCAAAGAAGTCAAACGAACGAATGCCTTTTTCATCATAAAGAGTTTGCATAATCCAAGACACAAGCGCCTTGTTCGCATTCAATCCACCATCGTCAGTGATGTTCGCGCCATATAAGTAGTACGCTTTATCTAAGTACGTTACGACGAACGCTCCGCTGACGACTTTTCCTTCTGGATACTGTTCTAAGTCACCTTTCACGCGTTCGATTTCTTTTTCGTATTTAGCAATGTTGACTTTTAACGACTCGATTTGCTTTTGAACGTTTTCGATACGTTTTGGATTGTTCAATGTTTCCAATTGTCCTGTTAACTTATCGAATTCTTTTTGTGCTGTTTCTAAGCGGTTTGTCGCAAATGCTAATTGCACATTGTAGTCCACTTTCGCAAAGTATAAATCCACCATGCCTTTAGGATGAAGGTGTTGATACATTGTTGTTAAATACTCGATGCTACGCGCAACGTATTTGTCACGCTCAGCTGTAATTTTATTTAACTCATCATAGATTGGCATATCTTCAAGCGTTCCCTTGTAGCAAACAACCCCTTGTTTCTTCGCTACATTCACTTTATAACGTTCTTTCTTATTGAACGTTTCAACGATGCCTTTCCCTTCGTCCTTCAACGGTAAAATCATTGTTAAACGTGGTTGAATTCCATCGAACCCTAAGTCCATTGGGCGTTCTACAAACCCAGCCGCTAAAATGTTTTTGCGGTATTCTTCATTATTGAATCCACCTTCAACCATTTCGAACTTGTTTGTCCATTCACGCCATTGTAATTCTGGGTCAATTTTCAAACCAAATGCATTTTTAGCTTTCAAATACACTTTTAAAGTCGCAAAGACTGATTTTAATTGTTCCGCATTTGTATAGTCGGTTACGATTCCGCGTGGTGCATATGCTAAATATTTATTCACACCAGGTAATTTACGATAAAGAATCATCGCAGCCGCAACAGGTTCATGATTATCGGACATGACTAGTAGTACGTCTCTTGTCCATGAGCCATCTGTCTTCACTTCGCCCCATTCAGGCGTTTGGAAAACCGTTCTGTTGGCTTGTGTTTCCATAAAAGCATGATACTCTTCAAACGCATTCGACATCTCTTTTATATACATGTGAGCACTCTCTTTCCTTTTTACGTTTCCTTACCAGTATTACATTTTCAGCAAAATATGTCAAAACTTTAACAAAGAAAAAGCTTTACGTATTAAGCAGCAGACGTTCTTATAAAAGCTGGTTTTTCACACATAAAAAGAGCGCACCTTGTGAGTGCACTCTTCGTTTCATTTTTAGAATAGTTTCAAGTATTGGTCTAATTCCCATTGTGAAACTTGGCTACGGTAAGCAGCCCATTCGAAACGTTTTGCTTCGATGAAGTTGTCTAGGATATGACTTCCTAGTGCTGATTGAACTGTTTCGTCTTGTTTCAAGTATTCAATCGCTTCGTTTAATGTTCCTGGTAAATCATCGATTCCAGCTTCTTTACGTTCGCGAGCAGACATCGCATAGATGTTGCGGTCGATAGCTTCAGGAACTTCCATTTTTTCTTTAACCCCTTCAAGACCAGCTGTTAAAATCGCAGCCATTGCTAAATATGGGTTCGCAGATGGATCCACGCTACGTAATTCGATACGAGTTGAAATGCCACGAGATTCTGGAATACGGATTAGCGGTGAACGGTTACGTGCTGACCATGCAATATATACAGGTGCTTCGTATCCTGGAACTAAACGTTTGTATGAGTTTACTGTTGGGTTACATACGGCAGTTAAGGCTTTGGCATGTTTCATAACCCCAGCAATGAAGTGACGGCAAGTGTCGCTTAGACGTTGTTCGCCATTTTCATCATAGAACGCATTGTTTCCATCTTTATCAAATAATGATAAGTTGAAGTGCATTCCGCTACCAGCAATTCCGAATACTGGTTTTGGCATAAATGTCGCATGTAATCCATGTTTACGCGCAATTGTTTTTACAACAAGTTTGAAAGTTTGGATGTTGTCACAGGCAGCTACTGCATCTGAGTATTTCCAGTCGATTTCGTGTTGACCTGGCGCTACTTCGTGGTGACTTGCTTCGATATCGAAACCAATCTTTTCTAACTCAAGAACGATTTCGCGACGGCATTCTTCCCCAAGGTCGATTGGCGCTAAGTCGAAGTAACTTCCTTGGTCGTTTCCTTCAAGGGTTGGTTCGCCATTTTCATCCATTTTGAATAAGAAGAACTCTGGCTCTGGTCCTAAGTTGAAGTTTGAGAAACCTAATTCTTTCATTTCGTTTAACACACGTTTTAAGTTTGAACGAGGGTCTCCGGCAAACGGAGTTCCGTCTGGTTTGTAAACATCACAGATTAAACGTGCGATAGTACCGTGTTTGCTGCTCCATGGGAATACTACCCAAGTTGAAAGGTCTGGATATAAGTACATATCACTTTCTTCGATACGAACGAATCCTTCAATTGAAGAACCGTCAAACATCATTTTGTTGGCCAACACTTTATCTAATTGTGTAATTGGCACTTCCACGTTTTTAATGGTTCCTAGAATATCCGTGAAGATTAATCGTAAGTAACGAACATCTTTCTCTTCTACCTGTCTTCTAATTTCTTCATGTGTAATCATCGGCTTCCTCCTATAAGTTCCATTTTTCTCCGCCAGAGTAGCGGCTAATATGCATAATCTCGTCGTAGAAGATTCGTCGGACATCCTCATCCGTCAGTGTTTCTTTTACACTTTCCTTCGTTACGGGATTTGTATTTTTATTGAAAATCTTCTGAATCGCCATAATGGTTAATCCATCGGCTAAATAATCTTTAATTTCCAATAAGCGATCGACATCATTCAACGAATACATGCGGCGGTTCGTCTCAGATCGTTCCGGGATAACCAAGCGCTGTTCTTCATAATATCGAATTTGTCGTGCAGATAAATCGGTCAGCTTCATCACTGTTCCGATTGGAAAGACGGCTAGTGAACGTCGTAATTCCTTTTCACCCATCTGTCTTCCTCCTTTATAGGGTTATTGTAAATAACGGTTGAATCTTTTGTCAAAACTGCCCTTACCTCTTATGTCATATAATATAACATGAAAAACGGGGTGTTGTCCCAGTTAAGCTTTCGGTAGCTGAGATAATACCCCGTTTTATGGTTTTGTGTGCTGTAGTTTTTGTTATTTTTGAGATCTTTTGTTACTTCATCGACTCCTGATTGTCGTCTATGGTTTGAACGGTCTCATTGACTTAGTATTTTGGTGGTCTCACCCCTTTCCGTCTAAAATACTTTTAACCTCTTGAATCATCTTTATTTCATGGTGCTCCACCTCACTTATTAATACGTTCATTTCAATGTCATCATTTGTCTTCATATTTTGGTGGACTCACCCCTTTCACGGTTTCTAGAAATTCTAATCGGTCTTATCTGCCTCCTGGTCTTCCGCCTTGGCCTGGTTGTCCTCCTGGACCTCCTTGTCCTGGCTGTCCGCCGCCACCAGGGCCACCTTGTCCAGGTCCGCCACCGATATTAGCTGCTTGTTTAGACGCTGTTGCTGTTGTTGAGTTTGATCCGACTTTGATTGTATATTTTTCGCCGTCTTTAATATCTGGACTACTGATTAATACTGTCGAGAATGACTTAGAAGCTTTTAGGCTTGCGACTGTTTTGCCTGAAGAGTCGACTACTTCAACAGTTGTGCCAGCCGTTCCTTGAACACTTGCCATTAGGAAAGCTTGACTTGAGTCGCTACCGAATCCCATTGTCATTTGTCCATTATCGACAAAGAGTACAGTACCACCGTTTAGTTTTGCGTTGTCGTCATAGTCAAGAGCTGCGTTCACTCCGCTTGTTGGACCGTTGACAACGACTGTTCCGCCGTTAATTTCAATTGACCCGTTGGCATCAAGCCCGTCTCCTTCAGCGTCTACCGTTAACGTTCCACCGTCGATGACAATCTTCACTTTACCTGCTTGATCTAAGTTTTTCGCATTTGCGGCTTCAGATTTTACTTTCTTCGTTTGTTGACCTGGCCCTTGCTCATCAGAAGATTCTAGCGTCCAGTCTTTTGCGTTCAATCCATCATCAGAAGATTTCACGGTAATCGTTCCACCGACTTGATGAATCAAGCGAGCTTCAAGACCTTCTTCACTCTTTTGAACGTCGATGGTTGCGCCTTCGTCGATAAGCATTGTATTCGAAGCGTTAATTCCATCGTCGCCAGCGTTCACTGTGATAGTCGTATTCACTAAGTAAACATTTCCTAGCAATACATCATCGTCGTTATCTGAGTGGATACCATCTTCATCGGCAGTTAAGTTTAATGTCGCACCCGATACATTCACAAAGTCATTGGCTGCAATCCCGTGTTTTTTCGCCGTTGTTGTGACTGTCGCATCCACAACGCGAATGCCGTCTTTTGATTTAATCGCGTTACTTGCGGCACCCTTTACAGATAATGAACCTTTTCCGTTAATCGTCAAATCGCTATCTGAGTAGATGGCTCCTTTAACCGTTGACGTTGATTCATCGGCCACTTCATTTTTCGTTCCATCGGCTAGTGTTAAAATCACTTTTTTCGCCGAATCTACTAGTAATGGAGCTTCCGTATTCTTCAATGTCGCATTCTTGAAGACGATTTGTACTTCATCTTCCTTACCTGCTGCGACTTTCAATTGAACCTTCGAAGCCGTTCCTTCAACGATATAGGTTCCGGCTTTTGTAATTTCTACCGTACTTCCATTGACTGTCACCCCTTCTCCTGAAGCAGTAGCTGTCGTTCCTTGAAGCGAAATTTTCGAAGCTTTACTTTCGTCGTAAGTCGCTGTTAAGTCGGAGGCTTCAAAATAAGAAGCTGTCTGCGTAGTTGAAGTTGTTGATGTCTTAGTAGTTGTTGTTTGAGTGTTTGCATCGGCTTGGCTTAATACACTTTGCGATCCGCAAGCAGCCAAACCTAGAGAGATAAATAACGTTGTTGTTAATAACCATTGTCTTTTATTTTCCATCTCGTTCTCCTCGATTCCTTTTCTTGATGATTTTAGTATACGAAGCGAACTTAAAATGAACTTAAAACAAAAAATAACCCATGGATTATTTTATCCATGGGTCATTACGTTATTTCTTTTGTTCTGTAAAGCCTAGTATTT
>CAKPVL010000044.1 GCA_934193545.1 uncultured Granulicatella sp.
TGACAGAAGAAGGTGAGCGAGAGTAGGTCTGCGCTGCCTCCAGGGCTGAGGTTACGCTCGATAAGGACGTTGTCGTAGTCTTCGAGTCGGGTTGCAAGCTGCTCTTCTGTGAGGTTTTTTGCTTCTTCAAATAAATGTTGTGCTTCTTGTTGCACTTGTTTATACGCATCGATTCCGCCGCGGTGAATAAGGTTTCCGTCTTCGACAAAGGTCATTAAATAAAGAAGAAGGAGTAGGTCGCGGTGACGTGGTGTGTGCGTGTCTAGTGTGTTGTAATAGTCGAGCGCTTTTGCAAGGCTTGGGTAGCCTGTTGCTGCTTCGCCTCGAATGCCTGTGATGCCATGTTCGACGTAGAGTTTTTCACCGTAAGAGAGGTGGTCTTTTTGGTCGAGGTTGGCAAAATCTACTTCGATGAGGTGGCGCGTCATCAGGTGGCAGTAGTGTAAGGCTTCTGGAATGTTGCCTTTTGTATGAGCTGTAGCCCCTAAGACGAGGGCAAAGGAGAAGTTGGCTCCTTTATGAGTGTTAATATTGTTAGTTGCGGCCATCATCGCGTCTTCGGCTTGCTTTCCAAGGGCGCGAAGCTCGTTGAATAAGTCGAGTGGAGTGTCGTTGTGGCGGATTCCTGCTTCGGCGTAGGCCAGTAAATAAGGACGGAGCGCTTCGATGCTTTGATAGAAGGTATCCTTGGTCATGTCCTTATGGGCGCCGGTGGAAATGGGATCCACGAGGCCCGGTTTTGGCGCGAGATTTACCTCTTGTAGAAGTGCGTCTGTAGCCACTTGTGCTAGAAACTCTGGATTAATCAATGTGTAATTTCTCCATTTGTTTCAAAATAAATTGTAATGAACGATCTAAGTGCTCGTGTGTAATCAGTGTGATTTGTTCGACGTCGTTATTGAGCATACCGCGATAGATGAGTCTATGCTCCTCGAGTGCTTTTGTACGGCGTTCTGATGAACGAATCGATAAGTCGCGGAAGTAGATCACGTATGTACGTAACTCAAATACGATTTCTCTAAGTCGTGTCATTTGGCATTTTTCGTAGATGAAATCATTGAAAGTGGTGAAGTTTGCAAGTACTTCGTCGACTTTGTCTTCGTTGTTGAGACGTTCGCATTCTTCGAGGATGTCGTTCAACTCTTTAAAGTCTTCTTTCGTCATGAGTTTCATCGCATTGATCGTTGCCAATGTGTCGAGTGATTTTCTAATTTCGTAAATTTCATGCGCGTCTTTAATCGAAATTCCTTTTACGATGACGCCAATCTTAGGAATATGCTCTACTAGGTGCTCTTTTGTTAATTCATTGAGAGCGTAGCGAATTGGAGTACGGCTGATATTTAACTCAGTCGAGAATTCTTTCTCGTTAATACGTGTACCTGCAGGGATTTCTCCTAAGATAATCGTTTTACGAAATGCTTCGTAGAGCGAAATTTTAAGAGGTTTGTTTTGGGTAATATCTAAATTTTTCTTTACCGCTTGGATAATCGCTGACATAGTAGCCTCCTGGAAATTATTGTAAACATTAGAGATAGTATAAACGAAAAGGCGGTAAAATGCACAAAAAAAGACTTGTTAGGCTAGGCCTGAACAAGTCTTTTTCACAAATTCAATTGTTATATTATTGTGGTAAGTATAATGGCATGTGACCCATTAATACGATTGTTACAACGAAGATTACGAAGATAACAGCTGCGTATTTAGCTGATTCTTTTTGCCATTCACCCATGTCTAATCCTGTTAGACGTAATAGTAAGTAGATGAACGCTACTAATGGGCTTAATAAGTGGAATGCTTGACCCATTAATGAAGCTAATGCCATTTGCATATCAGTGAATCCGTATTGACGTCCGATTTCAGCGAATGGAATTAATACTCCGTAGTAGAATCCGTCGTTTGTTAAGAAGAATGTACCAGGTACTGAGATAATCGCGATGATTAATGACCAGAATCCTGCTAATTGTTGAGGGATAACTTGAACGATACTTTGTGTTAAAGCTGTTGCCATTCCAGTTCCTTGGAATAATCCCATGAATACTCCGGCACCGAATACTAGTAATACTACTTGTACAGCATCCCCAGCGTTGTCCCCAATACGTTTAGATTGAGCTTTTAAGTCTGGGTAGTTGATCATTAAGGCTAAACCTGTACCAACTAAGAATAATACAACTGGTTTAACTTCGATAGAATTGATGAATGAACCAGCAACTAACCAACCGATTAATACGATTGTTAAGATAGCGTTGATTAAGAAGTTTTGTGGACGACGTTTTTCTAATACTTCAGGATCAGAAATTGTAGTTAATTCGTTTAATTCTTCTTCAGATAATTCTTGGACACCTAAACGAGCACGTTCTTTTTTACCCATTGAGCGAGCAACAAAGAAGATTACGTAAAGTACTGAAAGAATCATACCTGGTGCTAAGTAACCTAGGATATCTGCTTCTACACCAAGAACTGACATCGCACGAGCAGTAGGTCCGCCCCATGGTAATAAGTTCATGATAGTGTTTTGTAAGATAACAAGAACCCCTAAGTTCATTAATTTCATGTCTAATTTTTTGTAAATTGGCACGAAAGCTGAGCAGCAGATTAATGTAGTTGTAGTTCCGTCACCGTTTAATGATACGGCAGCAGCAACGATAGCAGTAGCCATCAATACTTTCATTGGATCGCCTTTAGCGAAGCGAATCATTTTGTTAGTGATTGGATCGAATAATCCAGCGTCTAACATTGTAGAGAAGTAAAGGATTGCGAATAGAAGCATAACCCCTGTTTCAGCAGTTCCTTTCATCGCTGTTAATTTATCTTTTGAGTTATTACCGAATAACCCTTGGCGAACTAATGTACCGATGTTAGCGTCTTGGACTTGACCTGTAGCAACTAAAATAATTGCGAAAACTAATGGAATTAATACTAAAGCTGTAAATGGTGACATTTTTTTCTTCATGATAACGTACATGAAAATTGCCATCATAATATAAGCTGCAATTGTGATAACCATCATATCTTCCTTTCTTTATTAAAAAATTTGTTTTTTTTAGTTGGAGAACCGTTCAGTCGCTAAAACCTGAATGGGAGCTCCACGAACTCATTGGGTAGAATGAATTCGTTTACTTATAGCGATATCTTAAACAATATTTAATAAAAAAGATAGTGTTTTCATATCGAAAAACAATAAAAGAACAGTTTGATGTGACAAATTGAGCATAACATTTATATCCTATTTATAATAAAACACCAAAAGAACAGGGAAAACCCCTGTTTCTAGTTTAGGTATGACGCCGTTTTCTGTATAATAATTGCATGTAGATTATGTTGGGAAGGGAGTGAAGGAATGGGAATTCTCCAACGATTATTTGGCAAGAAGAACTCTGAAGCAACGGAACACGCATCGACAAAGTCTGCACAACCAGAATCTGAATGGGAAAAATTAGAAGCTTTTGTACCGGTAGAAGCAGAAGAAGCTAAGCACGTCTCAATCATTGCAGCAGCGATTGCGGCCTCAGATTATCCAGAAAGCCAATTTGTGGTCAAACGCGTCCTTAAACGCAACCCAGAAACCAAGATTATCTCGGTTATTGCCTCAGCGATTGCTGCAGGTGAATCAAGCGACAGTCAATGGGCTGTTAAAGAAATCTACCAAAAACGCAAATCATAATTTATTTTAGGAGGAATGTTACGATATGTTACGTAAATTCAAAATCAAAGTAGACGGTCAAGAGTACCAAGTAGAAATGGAAGAAATCGGAGCAGTTGCTCCTGCAGCTCCTGTAGCACCAGTTGCAGCGCCTGCAGCACCTGCAGCACCTGCAGTAGAAGCAGCCCCAGCTCCAGCAGCAGCAACACCAGCTGGCGCAGACGCAATGCCATCTCCAATGCCTGGTAACATCTTACGTATTTTAGTAAACGTAGGTGACACTGTTACTGAAAACCAACCATTAATGATTTTAGAAGCAATGAAAATGGAAAACGAAATCGTTGCGGCTAAAGCAGGGGTTGTAGCAGGAATTCACGTTAAAGAAGGTCAAGTGGTTAACCCAGGCGACGCTTTAATCACAATCAACTAATTTTAATAACATTCAAGGAGTGAAACAGTGGAAACATTAGTTCAAAATCTAGCATCATTTACTTTGGGCCAAGGTATCATGATGGCTATCGGTGCCCTATTAATGTACTTAGGGATTAAAAAAGAGTACGAACCAACATTATTAGTACCAATGGGATTAGGTACAATCTTAGTAAACTTCCCTGGAACTGGGGTTCTAGACCAAGTCGTTGGTGGACAACAACAACATGGGGTCCTACAAATCTTATTCGAAATCGGTATCGAAACTGAATTATTCCCATTATTAATCTTCATCGGTATCGGTGCGATGATCGACTTCGGTCCATTATTACAAAACCCATTCATGTTATTATTCGGTGCGGCAGCTCAATTCGGTATTTTCTTCGTAGTCGTTGTAGCCGTATTATTCGGATTTGACATTCGTGAAGCAGCTTCAATCGGTATCATCGGTGCAGCTGACGGTCCTACATCAATCTTCGTTGCGAACCAATTAGCACCTCAATTACTTGGAGCGATTACGGTTGCGGCCTACTCATACATGGCTCTTGTTCCGATTATCCAACCAATCGCTATCAAGATGGTTACAACAAAAGCAGAACGTCGTATTCGTATGACATACCACGCTTCAGGCGTATCTAAATTAACTAAAATCTTGTTCCCAATCATTATCACAATTGTGGCAGGTTTCATTGCTCCAATTTCATTACCACTTGTTGGTTTCTTAATGTTTGGTAACTTATTACGTGAATGTGGCGTTTTAGATAACTTATCTCAAGCGGCTCAAAACGAATTAGTAAACATTGTTTCTATTCTATTAGGGATTACAATCTCTGTTAAAATGCAAGCTGATTTATTCTTAAATGTTCAAACATTAATGATCATCTTATTCGGTTTAGTAGCCTTCATCATGGACTCAATCGGTGGTGTTGTGTTTGCTAAAATCTTGAACTTATTCCGTAGAGAAAAGATCAACCCAATGATCGGAGCTGCAGGTATCTCTGCATTCCCAATGTCAAGTCGTGTTATCCAAAAAATGGCGACAGACGAAGATCCTCAAAACTTCATCTTAATGTACGCTGTTGGAGCTAACGTTTCTGGACAAATCGCTTCTGTTATTGCTGGTGGATTATTATTATCATTCTTCATGTAATAATATAGAAGGAAAAGGAGGAAAACGATGAATTTCAACGCAGAACATTTAACACAAGCTTTCGAATTAATGGCTTTAGGGATGGGTGGAGTTTTCCTAGTATTAGGAATTCTATATGCCGTTTCTGCTGTTTTATTAAAAGCATTCCCGCCAGGTAAGGAGTAAGATTCATGGAAAATTTCATTCTCAAACGTTTATGGCTCGATCGCGATAAAAAAGCACGCCAAGATTGGGAATGGTTAATGGATCAAGCTAACCTTGGCAAAACAGAGCAGGTTGATTATACAATTGCGATTTACAGTACTTCTGGTGAACCCGCAGCAACCGGTTCTTTAGACCGCAACATTTTAAAATGTTTAGTGGTTTGTAAAAAATATCAATCAGAAAATCTGTTAACGCATCTCGTGATGGCTCTCTTAGATGAATTAAGAGAACGTTCTTATACAAATAGTTTTGTCTACACAAAGCCAAAGAACATTGTCTTCTTTAAATCTTTGGGGTATCGCGTAGTTGCCGAGACAGAAAATCTTGCCTTTTTAGAACAAGGCATTCCGTCCTTTAGTGATTACTTAAAATTACTCAAAGAACATTTCGTAGAAGGAAGTAGCAATAGTGCGATTGTCATGAATGCGAATCCTTTTACACTGGGACATCAGTACTTGGTAGAAACGGCTGCTGGTCAGTCGAGTCACCTCTACGTGTTCGTTGTTTCCGAGGACCGTTCGTTCTTTAATACGAATGACCGTATGGAAATGGTGAAACGAGGCGTGAGTCATCTGCCAAACGTAACGGTGCTTCCAACCAGAGACTACATGGTCTCAAGTGCGACTTTCCCATCGTACTTCTTGAAAGAGAAGGCGGATTTGGAAGTGGCAAAAGTTCAAGCAACATTGGATGCAACACTCTTCTTAGAAAACATTGTTCCAACGTTACAATTGACTAAACGTTATGTTGGTCAAGAACCACTCTCTCCAGTAACCTCCGTTTATAACGACGCGCTAAGAGCTGCTTTTGGCAAGGACTTAGAGCTAGTGATTATAGACAGACTTTCTGCCGGGGACGAAGTGGTGAGTGCGACGCGGGTGCGCGCTGCCATTCAAGACAAAAACGTAGACGAGTTGAAACAGCTCGTTCCAGCAACTACGTATCATTATTTAGAAGAAAAACATTTCATTGGTTAAAATCCAAAAGAAAAGGTGGAAACAATAATGGAAATTAAAAAAAGTGCAGTAGTCGGCACTTTGGAATCAAGTGACATCATGATCACTTTAAATCCAAGTACCGCTGGTCGAATCGACATTCAATTAGAAAGTAGTGTCGAAAAACAATTCGGAAATCAAATCCGTCGTGTGATCGAAGAAACTTTAAAAGAACTAGGGGTTACTTCAGCAGAAGTCATCGCAGTTGATAAAGGGGCTTTAGATTGCACAATTCAAGCTCGTACAGTGACAGTTGTTCACCGTGCAGCAGAAGTTGAAAACTACGACTGGAAGGAGATCGACTCATGGAACGCTTAAGAAGAACAATGATGTTCGTACCTGGTTCAAACGCAGCAATGTTGCGTGATGCTCCACTTTACGGCGCAGACTCAATTATGTTTGACTTAGAAGATGCTGTATCTTTAAAAGAAAAAGACTCAGCTCGTGTATTAGTACATTTCGCATTAAAAACTTTTGACTACAGCAATGTAGAAACAGTTGTACGTATCAACGGTTTAGATACAACGGGTGCTTTAGATATTGAAGCCGTTGTACTAGCTGGCGTAAACGTTGTTCGTTTACCAAAAACTGAAACAGCTCAAGATATCGTGGATGTGGATGAAATCATCACTCGCGTTGAACGTGAAAATAACATCCCAGTAGGTCGCACTAAAATGATGGCTGCGATTGAATCTGCTGAAGGTGTGTTAAACGCTCGCGAAATCGCTAAAGCAAGTGACCGTTTAATCGGTATCGCTTTAGGTGCTGAAGACTACGTAACAAACATGAAAACTCGTCGTTACCCTGATGGACAAGAGTTATTCTTCGCTCGTAGCATGATCTTACACGCTGCTCGTGCTGCAGGAATCGCTGCAATCGATACTGTTTACTCTAACGTAGACAACATGGATGGATTCCGTGAAGAAGTAGAACGCATCAAACAATTAGGTTTCGATGGAAAATCTGTTATTAACCCTCGTCAAATTCCTGTGGCTAATGCAGTATATGCACCAACAGAAAAAGAAATTCAAAACGCTAAAGAAGTTATCTGGGGAATTCGTGAAGCTGAAGCTAAAGGTTCAGGTGTTATCTCAGTTAACGGTAAAATGGTCGACAAACCAATCGTTGAACGTGCTGAGCGCGTAATCGCATTGGCGAAAGCGGCTGGATTGATTAGCGAGGAGGAAATTTAAGATGGTATTAAATAAAGCTGGACGTGACATTCCACAAGAATATGCAGATCAATATGGGGTATACGAAGGTGAGTTAGCTCGCATTAAACCTTATGAAGCAGCTAGCCGTAAAATTAAACCTGTTGAACCTC
Organism: uncultured Granulicatella sp.; assembly: GCA_934193545.1. Taxonomy (GTDB): domain Bacteria; phylum Bacillota; class Bacilli; order Lactobacillales; family Aerococcaceae; genus Granulicatella. The sequence continues at coordinate 7,743 of CAKPVL010000044.1, forward strand.
GTCAAGAAAAATTATTAGGTAGCATTCGTGAAGCTATTGAAAAAACTGG
>CAKPVL010000045.1 GCA_934193545.1 uncultured Granulicatella sp.
TCATCCTTAATATCAATATCTTCAGGAATTGGTTCATCCAAGTACTTCTGATATTCTTCCAAAAGACGTTCGCGTTGTTTTAAGAAGAAGTCGAACTGCGCACTGTTTAACAGTAACTCGCCATCCACTTCCACCGTCTTCACTTGTTTTGTTTGGATTAAATGCATAAGATATCCTAAGTCGATTTCCAGATTCTCTGCAGTTTGTTGTACGGTATAATACATCCTTTTCCTCCAATAAAAAAAGCTACCCTAAACAAATGGTCTAAGGTAGCTAACATTTATCATTATGCTAAAGCGTCAACAAGGCTTTGCGCGAAAGCTTGGATATGTTCGATATCTTCTGCTTCAGCGTTTAAGTCTACTAAGACATTTTCAGCACCTTTTTTGGCACCTGTTTTTGCAAATTGCGCATCAAAATCTAATACTGATTGGCAGAACTTATCGTAGAAAGTATCTCCTGAACCAAGCGCTCCGTATACTTTTCCTGTTAAATCCTCTTCCTCTAATTCTTCATAGAAGTCGACGATTTCATCAGGTAAGTCGCCATCTGTTCCGTAAGTATAAGTTGCGACAACATTAATATCATAATTATGGAATTCGCTTGCTTGTGCTGAAGTACATTCTTTCATGTCCACTTCCACGCCACGCTCTTCTAATGCTTCTGCTAAAATATCTGCAATCTCTTCTGTATTTCCTGTTAAACTAGCATATACGATCAATGCTGTTGCCATAATACCACTCTCTTTCTCATTCAATAAGAAGATTATAACAAATCCACCAAACGCCGTCTATTGTTTCTGATTAAAAATATAGGAGAGTCTACAGCAGACTCCACTTTCTTCCTGAGCCCTATTCTCTCAAAGATATAACATATATAAAAGGTGAGCAGCACTCATTACATCTTTGCACCGCTACATTTCACGAAGGTGGATACGAAGTAAATCAATTCTTGGACCTTACGGATTCTATCATCCGTAACGATTTAAAAAATTGTGAGGAGCACACATTACCTCTCTGCACCGCTCCATTTTACGAAGGCGAATACGTAGTAAAACAATTCTTGGGCCTTACGGATATTATCATCACCATAATAGGGGATAATATCCAAGATGAATTAGTAGGAGTTTGAGCTTGCTCATTACTCCTACTTTGAAAATTGGAAGATGAGAGACGAAGACTCGAATCGGTATCCTATTATGGTAATGATAATAAACATCCGTAAGGATGACCAAGAATTGATTTTATCACCCTATCCACCGAGTTTTAGGTATACTTTATCTGTTGCACCCCCTTTTCAAAAGCATTACTATAATAAACGAATTTATTTTTAGGAGATGACAACTTTGCCATTATCTGCAACAGAGCGCCTCAAGCAAGCCGAACGTGGCGCTATCTTAAGTATCGGCACCTATATCTTTTTATCTACAATAAAACTCATCGTCGGAAAACTTTTCAACTCTGAAGCACTCTTCGCCGATGGTTGGAATAACTTTACAGACGTGATTTCATCCGCTCTTGTACTTGTAGGATTACGCGTATCGCAAAAGCCAAGTGATGAAAACCACCCCTATGGTCACTGGAAATTTGAAACGATTGCCAGCCTTGCGACTTCATTTATCATGCTTTTCATTGGGATTGAAGTCGTCAGAAACGCCTTCCAAGCATTTCTTAATCCCGTAATGGAAGCTCCATCTCTTATTTCTTCTATCGTTGGATTCTTCTCAGGGGTGATTATGATTGGCGTCTATTTCTACAATAAGAACTTAGCCGCACGCATTCAATCACTGGGGCTTAAGGCAACAGCCAAAGATAACTTAAGCGATGCGATGACCAGTTTCTTGACGGCTTTAGCGGTATTATTCGCATCCCTCGGGCTACACCGGCTCGATAATATCATGGCCTTCGTGGTCGGTCTCCTAATCGTTCGTACAGCAGTCGAAGTATTTAACGAAAGTGCGTTTCAACTGACAGATGGTTTCGACCAAACGGAATTAGATAAATACATTCCTGTTATCTTGCGACATCCTGAAGTGAAAGATATTTGTGAAATAAAAGCGCGTCGATACGGATCAAATGTGTATATCGACTTAACCGTTTGTATGGATAAAGACCTATCAGTGTATAAGAGTCATCAAATCACTGAATATATTGAAAAAGAACTTTACGATGAATTCGCTATTTCATTTATCGATATTCACGTGGAACCTTATCAATTCTAACTAAAAATCCCAATCACTGTGTTAGTGATTGGGATTTTCTGTTATTTAATCGTATTAAAGTTTAAGTTGAAGGCTTGCTTCACACTATCGCTCACTTCTCCAACTGGCGTCTTCGAGACGAATTTACCTTTGATGCAATAACGGTTTGACGCATTATAGTCATCACAAGTAATAAGTGTAATCTCTGTTACACCAGGTTGGTCGTTAATCACTTCTACTCGAGTAGGCTCAATCAATTCGACAGAAGTTGTTTCATATTCATAAACATACTCTAAATCTGTCGTATAAATTTTCTCGCCGACTTTAAGATTTACAAGTGGTGAGAATAAAAGCGTCATGTCGCCAAAGTAGTTATGGCTGGCAAGAGCGTAGTTTCCTTCACCCATCTTTTGAGTGGGTTTCATCGTTCCAGCACCAGATAATAACACTTCGTTGGCTAAGCCTTTATAGATTGGTAAGTTTAACTTCACACTTGGAATCGCGATTTGGCCAAGCGTTAAGAATTTTCCTTTGTCGAAATTCGCTTTTAATACTTTATCTAAATCAATCGCTTCTACTTTCGAGAAATCGAACTCTGCTTCCTCCGCCTCGTTGGCTTTCACTTCGGCTAAAGTAATATTTGAAGCAGCTTCAATTTGTTGACTTTGCAAGCGAGAAAGTAAGAACGTACGAATCGGACCAGCCGCAAATAATAGCCCTGCAATAATAAATAAAATTGTTGCTAGGAAGATGCGCCAGTTAAATTTCTTCTTTGGTTTCTTCGGTGTTTTTTGATTTCTTCTTTCTTCAATCTTTTCCATTTTCTATTCCCCTTTTTCTTTTGTACTCACAAGGATCCAATACCCTTTATCGAGTGCAATGCGTTCGACATTCCCAAAAACTTCTTGCATTTTCTTTTGCGCACTCGGAGCCCCTTGTTTTTTCTGAATCACGATGACGAGTTGCCCTTCTTCTACTAAGTGGTCGTAAGCCTCTGCTAAAATGCGATGCACGACTTCTTTTCCGGCACGAATCGGTGGATTACTAATAATCACTGAATAATCCTTCGCATGGACATTGTCATACGTATTGCTTTCGTGAATCGTCACGTTCTGAATTCCATTGGCCTCAGCATTACGCTTTGCTAAATCCATGGCACGTTCATTCACGTCGACCATTTCCACAGACATCTCAGGATAAGCCTTGGCAAATGACAATCCCATTGGACCATAACCGCAGCCGACATCTAGGAGTTTTCCTTGTGCAAGATGGGTTGGAACCTCATAAGATTCAATCAGCAATTGGCTTCCAAAGTCAATCGTGTTTTTCGAGAACACTCCATTATCACTAGCAAATTGGAATGTGAATCCCTTTAAAACATAACTAAAATGTTTCTCTTGACTCTTACTATTCGGTTGATTTGTATAATAGTGATTTTGATTCATGAGCGTCTCCTTTTCTATTGGTCTTTGTCCATACTATCATAAATACCCCTTTTTCCAAAACAAAAAAACCCGCTGTTTGGGAACAGCGGGAAAAGGTTAGGAGGGTTTACTAATAAAAAAATGTTGGGAGTTCATTTTTTTACTTGGGAGAAGTAAACCTTAGGTGTTTTATTGGGTATGGCTAAATTATAGTGCTCATTTATGAATAAAATGTGAATTTAAATATTCATTTATATGAATTAACACTTTTTTTATATTTTTACATCATCGTATTCAGTACTTTTTTCGAATAAAGAAACGATATAAGGACACGTTGCATGAATCTTTAAGTTTTCATCTCTTGCAAAGTCTGCTAATTTGTCCACTAACTGACGTGCAACTCCTTGTCCGCGTAGGTTTGGATCCACAAATGTATGGTTTGCATCAATCACACCTTCTCCTTTTGGGATATACGTAATTTCTGCATCCATTTCTCCAGCTGCATTATAATGTCTAAACGCTTTTTCTTCTTTAATAAATTCCATTTGCAAATCCTCCTTTACAATTCTACCTATAGTATATGACTCTCTCTACGGGAATTCTAAGAAAGTGACTTAGCAACGAATAGTAACATTTGTTAAACTTATTTTGCAACGACCTCATTTTTTTGGTTGTGATATTCTGTTAACAGCTTTAAAAAATATGAACGGAGAATTTGTTATGCATATACCAGATAATTACTTAAGCCCAGCATCTTGCGCCGTGTTAGCAGTTGCGGCAGCGCCTGTTGTTGGGCTATCCATTACGAAAGTCAAAGCACAATTAAAGGAAAATAAAGAATTAGCACCAATGCTTGGGATTGCGGCTTCTCTTTCTTTCTTATTAATGATGTTTAATGTACCAATCCCTGGTGGTACTACTGCTCACGCTGTCGGCGGCGTGTTACTTTCAATCTTAATTGGACCATATGCCGCGAGTCTGGCACTGACCGTCGCCCTCCTCTTACAAGCTCTTCTATTTGGAGATGGAGGAATTCTTGCACTTGGCGCAAATATCTTCAACATGGCGATTGCAATGCCATTTGTCGGATACGCCGTTTATAATTTCTTCCGTAAAGAAAACCACGAAACAGCCGGAGTTCTCGTTGGTTCTTACGTAGGAATTAATGTGGCTGCTTTCTTAACAGCTATTGAACTTGGAATTCAACCCGTCATTGCCACTCAAGGAGGCGAACCTCTCTATAACCCTTATGGATTAGCGGTTACGATTCCAGCCATGATGGTGACTCACTTAACGATTGCTGGTGCTGTTGAAGTCTTCTTCACTTATGTCATTTATCGTTTTGTAAAACAAGTGGCACCACAAGAATTGTACACACCAACTTCTGTGAATACGACTTCTTTTGTAAAGAAAATCCGCTATGTCTTAATCGCCTTAGTCGTATTAAGCCCATTAGGATTACTAGCAGAAGGAACAGCCTTTGGAGAATGGTCGGCCGACGAACTTGCTGAAATGATGAACAATGTTCCAGCAGGAATCGAAAATGGATTTTCATTCGAAGCCCTTTTCAGTGACTACACGATCCCTGGCACAAACATCGCAGTCGGTTATATTTTATCAGCCATTACTGCACTATTAATCTTCTATATTTTAGGAAAAATGATTCGAACAATGAATGGAGCAAAAGCATCTCATGCGTAAACTACCTGACTGGCTACAACAAGACGAAGCACTCGCTGCCTCTTCGAAAAGCCATCAATATTTACAAATGAATATCAACTCATTGCGCCGTCTACTCGGCAAAATGAAACAAACGGCACCCGCATTTAAGGCGAAATCTTCGTCCCCAATGCGGTTCGTTTACTTTGTGTGCTTAGCGATTCTCATTACACTCAGCCACTCCACTATCCAACTATGGATTTTGGCAATCTTCCTATTAGCCCATATCGCCTTTCTTCCAGGAGAAGCGCTCCTCCGTCTGTGGAAGGTTCTCACGCGGGTACTCATTTTTACAGCGATTGTCCTCTTGCCAAGTATTCTTCTAAGAGGCTTCCAGAATAGTGGCATCTTCCTTGGTCGTACAGGAATTTTGGTCTTAAACTTGTCGCTCTTTTTAGCCACTACGATTAGCGTTCAACTCGTTGAGGCGCTTCGTCAGTTGCATTTTCCAAAAACCATGATTCAAACACTCGAACTCGCGATGAAATATACGTATATTCTCGGAAAGCATCTTCAACAACAAATCGAATGCGTTCAACTGCGAACCATCGGGCAAAAGGTCAATCTAGGGTTATTTGGATCGATTCTTGGGCTCTTGTATTTATCGTCGAAAAACCATACGAAAGAAGTTTACGAGGCCATGACGCTTCGAGGCTACGGAATGGACGTTAAACAAAAAGTCCCTTTCCACTGGAAGAAAGAGGACGGCTTACTATTACTAGAATTAATCGTGCTGGTAGCCGTAACAACCGTGCTACGATAGAAAGGAACGCTTATGATTACAATTCACGATGGAAATTATCACTACAGTGAAGATATTGGAATCCACGACATAAATCTTCATATCGATAAAGGCGAAACCGTCGCTTTGATGGGACCGAATGGAGCCGGGAAATCTACACTCTTTAAAATTTTGGTAGGCCTACTTCCGCTTTCTTCTGGACAATACCAATTTAACGATTGGACGGTGGATGCGGACTTCTTAAAAGAGCCAAGTAACGCCGGTCACTTATACCAACAAGTCGGCTTGATTTTTCAAAATAGCGACATTCAATTGTTCAATACTACCGTTGCGGAAGAACTTGCCTTTGGTCCACGTCAACTCGGATTGCCCGAAAAAGAAATCGAAAGACGAGTGAAGGATACACTGGCACTCTTAGAAATCGAACACCTAAGGGACCGCATTCCCTATCACCTTTCAGGCGGTGAAAAGAAACTTGTGGCGATTGCTAGTGTGCTCACGATGAATCCAAGCGTCTTATTGTTTGACGAGCCATTTAACGGCCTCTCACCAAAATACCAACGCCTCATTGTGGAATTACTACAAGAGTTAAAAACCGCAGGAAAAACGATGATTATTTCTTCACACCATTATGAACAAATTCAAGAGGTCATCCAACGTGTTCTCGTATTTTCAGAAGAACATACTCTAACAGGTGACTTTTCTAAAGAAGAATGGGAAGGCAATCCTGAATTTCGAGAAAATTTTCATTTAGAATAAAATCTTCATCTATTAAATAAAAGAAGCAACGGATTTCAGAAGAGAGCTGTTGCTTTTTTTGCTATCATTCTAAAGTAGGCAAAAACTGTCTGCATCACTCGCTTTGTGGTATAGTAGAAATACATTTATCCAAGCTATTGAAAGGAAAAAGAATGCTAAAGTTTTTACTAAAAAAGAAAGAATCTCCAGAGACAGCTCCTGGTTCTGGAAAACAAAAGAAATCAAAAAAACGGAGAGTCAATCAAACGGTCGACCGGTACCATGGTCCTTTAATCACAAATGAAGTGAGTCTAGGGTACATTAAATTCTGATATGTACCCAGAATCCTGGACACATTTTTTAATTAAGCTGAACACATGGATGTTTCCCTGTATTGAACAGGGGG
>CAKPVL010000046.1 GCA_934193545.1 uncultured Granulicatella sp.
GCAACTGTTCTTGTAATGATTGCTTTAGGATTTGTTTATACAAGCAAGAAAGAAAATTAATCATATAATTTTGAAAACATCGATTAGTCATACGACTAGTCGATGTTTTTATTTCGCTGTTGAAAGCCTTTTGATTTTTTGAAAAAAATTCTTTAAATGAATTGACTTTAGCACGTTTCAAGAATACAATAATATTATGTGTTAAATCACATTTAACCATAAAAATTATCAATGCAATTTATTTTGATTAAAAATTAAATAGAGACGGAGGTGACTCAATGGACTCAGTAGTAGTAGGTGGCCTCGCGATCTTAGCTTTAATAATTGGAATTGTTGCTGGATATATTGGTTTCAAATCAAATTACGAGAAAAAGTTAGTAGCAGCTCGCGAATCGGCTGAAATGATTATCAAAGATGCAGAAAAAGATGCTGACCGTTTAAAAAAGGAAGTATTATTAGAAGCAAAAGAAGAAAATCATAAATATCGTGCTGAAGTTGAAAATGAGTTAAAAGAAAGACGAAATGAAGTACTTCTTCAAGAAAAGAGAATGATTCAACGTGAAAAGAATTTAGATCGTAAAGATGAAATTCTAGAAAAACGTGAACAATCAATTGAAACGAAGGAAACAAAAATCCAAGAAAAACTTGAGAGAGTTACAGAGAAAGAAAATCAAGCTGAAGCTCTCGTAGCAAAACAACAAGAAGAATTGGAACGTATTTCTACAATCAGTAAAGAAGAAGCGCAAGAAATTATCATGAAGGACATGACCGAACAATTAAGTAAGGAACGCGCCATCATGATTAAAGAGTCTGAACAGCTTGCAAAAGATGAAGCAGATAAAAACGCGAAAAATATTATTCTTCAAGCGATTCAACGTTCCGCAGCGGACTTAGTTTCAGAAAACACAGTAACCGTTATGACGTTACCAAGTGATGAAATGAAAGGACGTATTATCGGACGTGAGGGACGTAATATTCGTACCCTTGAATCATTGACAGGTATTGACGTGATAATCGATGAAACACCAGAAGCGGTGGTATTAAGTGGGTTTGACCCAATTCGTCGTGAAATTGCGAAAATGACGCTTGAAAAATTAATTTCAGACGGTCGTATTCATCCTGCACGTATTGAAGAAATGGTCGAAAAATCTCGTAAAGAAATGGATGAGCGTATTCGTACAATCGGAGAACAAGCAACGTTCGAAGTTGGAATTCACTCATTACATCCTGATTTGATTAAGATTTTAGGTCGTTTATACTTTAGAGCTAGTTACGGTCAAAACGTATTGAACCACAGTATCGAAGTCGCTAAACTTGCTGGTGTAATGGCTGGTGAGTTAGGTGAAGATGTGAACCTTGCAAAACGTGCTGGTTTACTTCACGATATCGGTAAAGCACTCGATCATGAAATTGAAGGTTCTCACGTTGAAATCGGAGCAGAAATCGCTCAGAAATATAAAGAGAATAAGATTGTTGTTAATGCGATTGCCTCTCACCACGGTGATGTAGAAGCAACTTCAACAATCGCTGTACTTGTTGCAGCAGCCGATGCCTTATCAGCAGCTCGCCCAGGTGCTAGACGTGAATCAATCGAAAATTACATTCGTCGATTAGAAAGATTAGAAGCCATTGCAACAGAACACGAAGGTGTTGAACGAAGCTTTGCGATTCAAGCCGGACGTGAAGTTCGTGTAATGGTACAACCTGACAAGATTAGTGATGAAAAAGCGATTATTTTAGCGCATGACATCAAAAATCAAATTGAGGAAGAACTCCAATATCCAGGACATATTAAAGTTACAGTTATTCGTGAGACAAGAGCAGTCGAATATGCTAAGTAATCATTGATTGACTTTGACTCTACTGAAAGAGTAGATGTAAAACTGGAAACCCCATGACAAGTTGTCATGGGGTTTTATTTTACTTTTTATAGATATAAACAAGGCATTCTCTATTAGAGAATGCCTTGTTTGTTTGAACTATTGATTACGAGCTTCTTGAGTTGTTTGTTCATGGTTATTGTTATTGTTGCTATTATTGTTGTTTTGCTGACGATTGTTTTGTTGCTGGTTTTGTTGAGTTGTACGTTCCTCAGCTGTTGTTGGTTGTTCTAGTTGGAACTCATTTGTAATAGGGTCAGAACTATCTTTACCAACCGTTACAACCAGAGTTACCGAAACGCTAGGACCGGTGATATTTTGGAATGTCACTTTGTTTGTTGAAACATTTTGTGTTTGTCCGTTTACAGTGACTTTGTATTGTGGCTTATCTTTAGAGTTTGTTTGATAATTATCCCACGTTACAGTCAGTGTCTTCTTACTCTTATCGTAAGTAGCTTTCAGACCAGTTGGTCCTTCAATTTTCGTACCGTAGTTCATAGATTGTTGCGTAGGGACGTGTCCTTTAACAAATAACTCAGTTGCAATCATGTTCGCTGGAGTTCTTGGTCCAGGTAAGCTTAATGGATCAGATCCAATTTCGATTTGTTGTTTGACAACACTGTCTGGTTGTACCCAATCATCTCCGCTAGAAGATTCAGCCATATATTTCATTAAGTAGTAATAAATAAGTCTTGAGTATTCTTGTTCGGTAGTGTCCACACCGCCACCTTGTTCATACGGATTATCATAACCAGTCCATGCAGAAATTGTGTAGTCGGTAGAGTAGCCGATAAACCATGAGTCAGGAATGATATCTTCATAATCACTAGCACCCATTGCACGTTTTTGTTCAACAGTGTAGTTAGATGAACCAGTTTTGGCAGCAGTAGGTAAACCAGGAATAGCCGCTTGAGTTGCGAAACCATATTTGAACGAATCTTTTAGTACATCTGTAATCATGTAGGCTGTTGAATCTTTCATCGCTTGTTTTTGTTCAGGTTTAAACTCTGTTACTTGGCCATCACGAGTAGTGACTTTCGTTACAGTGTACGGTTTTGAATATGTACCGTAATTACCAAATGCGGCATATGCTGCTGCCATCTTGATAGGAGAAATATCTGCACCGATTGAATTACTTTCCACTAAGTAATCTTGGCCATCGTTTTTGATTTGAATATCCAGATTATTCAAGAATGACTTAATATTTGTTTCGCCAACAGCTTTAAAGGTTTGCAAGGCTGTTGTATTTCTAGAATATACGAGGGCAGTACGTAATGTCATTGCACCTTTGTGGCTGAAATCCCAGTTGTTTAATTCAACACCATTTGAATATGTTGTTCTTTGGTCCATGATGGTTTGACCAGTTGAATAGTTTAAGTACTCAATGGCTGGACCGTAGTCGATTACAGGTTTGATTGTAGAACCTGTACTACGTGAATTGTCAGTTGCTCGGTTATAGCCGAGTAATGTGGTTTGTTTACGGTCACCATTTACGGCGCGAACCGCACCAGTTTTTGTGTCTAACATTACAACCGCATTTTGAATTTTGTCATTCACGTATTGAATGTATTCATTCGTATTAACGATATCGTATAAACGTTGTTGCGCTTTTGAGTCGATAGTGGTTTCAATCGTAAGTCCATCGTTATAAGGATCAAGTCCTGTTTTTTCTTGAACTTCTTTTAAAACCATTGTTACGAACGAATCGTAAACAAGTGCTTTATCATTACTATCCACATTGTTATTATGTGCGATTAAGCCTTCAGTAACTGGAGTAGCTACCGCTTGGTCATATTGTTCTTTTGTAATTTTTCCATTTTCTTTCATGGAATAGAGTACTAAGTCACGACGTTCTTTTGCTTGATCCGCATTTGCATATGGATCATATGAGTTAGGTGCTTGTGGCATTCCGGCAAGTAGCGCTACTTGAGGTAAGCTTAATTCAGATAATTCTTTATTGAAGTAGTAGTGTGATGCAGTACCAAATCCGTAAACATTATTGGCCATATACACTTTGTTTAAATAGTACGTAAGAATCTGTTCTTTAGAGTAATTACGCTCTAATTGAAGTGCTAGCATAATTTCTTGAATTTTACGTTTATAGGTTTGGTCTTCTTTCTTCGTAGAGAATACTGCTAACTTCACTAATTGCTGAGTAATAGTACTACCACCTTGAGTAATTTGACCGGCTTTTGCATTTCGTAAGAATGATCCTGCGATACGGATTGGGTCAATCCCCATATGAGAGTAGAAGCGTTTATCTTCAATAGAAGTGATTGCATCCTTTAGTAATTGTGGGACTTGTTCACTGGTGATAAGATCTCGTTTTTCACCACCAAGTGAGTAAATAAGTTCGCCATCTTTATCAAGGATTTTAGTTTCTGTAGCTCCTTCTAAATCACTTGCTTGAATGGTAGGAGCAGTCGCACCATAGTAAGCGAAGATTGCGACAATCGCAATAATTGCCACAGTCACAAAAGCAGCAATACCCATTAAAATTTTCTTCCAAAGTTTTTTCTTAGAAGGAGTAGGCGCCTTTTTCTTTGTATGACGGTGCTGAGATGAACGGGTTTGTTCAGTATTGTTTTCAGTCATAGATTGACCTCCTTTATAATAAGCTATCTACTGCATCTAAGTAATTTAGCGTCATTTGCAGCGATAGAGAAATTGATTGACCATGTTCTTTAATATAGGTCAACGGGATTGATTGACGTTTTGTGCTTGAATCATGAACGAATTGTTCAATCCATTTGTATTCAAGTAAATAATATTCCTTCAAACTAGAAAAATAAAAAATAACAAATGCGATACCGCCTTGTTCACAGCACTCTTTCATATGTTCTAGCTGATGCTCATGAATATTCTTTAATGGGAAAGAAGTTTTATTCTTCGTTTCCTTCGCTTCAAAATCGATATATCTTCCTTTATATACACCGTTATAGTCGGTTGTAGAAGCCTGACGAAAATAGGCTTCTGTAATCTGCGCTGCGCTACGGGCAGGGTAGTTTACTTTAACGACTTGAATCGGTGTCGGTTTCTTGTGGATGACCGCTCGTTTTTGAAGGCGATAGAGTTCATTGGTTTGATTCAATATGTTCTCTAAACCCATACCGCGACTACTATAATTTGTTTGCATTGTTTGAGACCGAGTAGCCCGTGATAATTGTTTTTGTCCTTTTGGATATTGAATCATTTTATCCCTCCTATGGCGTCTATTATAACATTTTGGGCAAAAAATGAGAAAAACTATTGCTTTTGTTACCTTTTCTTAATCTCTATTCAAAATTCTTGTTAAATTAAACCTGAATAAGTCAATTATGTTTTACAAAAGAGGAAGAGTATTGTAAAATAAATGAGTATGTAAATCCATTCATCTTTAAGGTGAATAATGAATTTATGGAGGAATAATATGACAGCAAAATTCGAAAAAGTTGAAACAAATAAAGTTGTTTTAACATTTGAAATCTCACAAGAAGATATTAAAAAAGGTTTGGACCAAGCGTTTAACCGCGTTAAAAAGAACGTGAACGTACCTGGTTTCCGTAAAGGTAAAGTAAGCCGCCAAGTATTTGAAAAAATGTACGGTGAAGAAGCTTTATACCAAGATGCATTAAACATTCTTTTACCAGATGCATATGATAACGCAGTTGAAGAAACTGGTATTTTCCCAGTAACTCAACCAACAATCGATATCGAATCAATCGAAAAAGGTAAACCATGGGTTATCAAAGCAGAAGTGATTGTTAAACCTGAAGTTAAATTAGGTGAATACAAAGGCTTAACTGTTGAAAAACAAGATCGTACAGTATCTGAACAAGATGTTGAAGATCGTTTATTACAAGAACAAGCTCGTGCAGCTGAATTAGTTGTTAAAGAAGATGCAGCTGAATTAGGCGACACAGTAGTAATCGACTTTGAAGGTTTCTTAGGTGACGAAGCTTTTGAAGGCGGAAAAGGTGAAAACCACTCATTAGAATTAGGTTCAGGATCATTCATCCCAGGTTTCGAAGACCAATTAGTTGGCGCTAAAGAAGGCGATGAAGTAGAAGTGAAAGTGACTTTCCCAGAAGAATACCATGCTGAAAACTTAAAAGGTCAAGAAGCAGTATTCAAAGTTAAAGTTCACGAAGTAAAAACTAAAGAATTACCTGAATTAACAGATGAATTCGCTAAAGATGTTGATGATTCAGTTGAAACATTAGCAGAATTAAAAGAAAAAATTCGTACTGAATTAGAAAAAGAAAAGAACGCTGCGGCTGATGAAGCAGTAGCAGATGAAGCTTTACGTAAAGCAGTAGAAAACGCTGAAATCGTTGAATTACCACACGAAATGGTTCACGACGAAGTTCACCGTCAAATGGAACACTACTTAAACGATATGCGTCGTAACGGAATCTCTCCTGAAATGTACTACCAAATCACTGGTACAACAGAAGCTGATTTACACAAAATGATGGAAAAAGATGCAGACGTTCGTACTAAGACTAACTTAGTATTAGAACAAATCGTTAAAGAAGAAGGCATCGAAGCAACTGATGAAGACGTAGCTAACGAAGTGAAAGAATTAGCTGCTCAATACGGTATGGAAGAAGATGCAGTTCGTGCAGCTGTTTCAGTAGATATGTTGAAAAACGATATCTCAATGAAGAAAGCATTAGCTGTAATTACTGATTCTGCTAAAGAAGCTTAAATTTATAAAATTAAATAAGAAAGCGCCGGTTTCGCTAGAGACCGGCGCTTTTTGAAACAACATTTCTTGTTGAAAATAGAGACTTATGGTACTCTTAAAATGAAAAATCAGGAAAAGAATGGAGGTTTCAGATTGTATAAAGATGAAACAAAACAAGTAAGATGTTCATTTTGTGGAAAATCACAAGAACAAGTAAAGAAAATTATCGCTGGTCCTGATGTATTTATTTGTAATGAATGTGTTGATTTATGTAAAGAAATTATTGATGAAGAATTTTCTTCAATGACGATGGATGAAATGATTGAGGTCTTAAAACCTCAAGAAATCCTAAAAGTATTAAATGATTACGTTGTTGGCCAAGAACATGCAAAAAAATCATTAGCAGTAGCGGTTTATAATCACTATAAACGTATTAATCACTTATTTAGTGAAGATGACGATGTTGAGTTACAAAAGAGTAATATTTGTTTAAT
>CAKPVL010000047.1 GCA_934193545.1 uncultured Granulicatella sp.
TCTGGCTCTAATGCCGCAATTGCTTCGATATCAGGCTCCACCATTGATCCAGTTGGTTGAATACTTGATGGTAAATCTTTTAAGTACGTAGGTAAAGTCTTTAAAGGCATTCCTACGATATGATCGACAAAACCAAGTTCGCGAATTGTATCAGCAACGCCTAAATCAAATACAACAATTTTCTTTGGATTTGTCTTAACAGTCACTTCTTCTTTACCGTTTGTAAGAGTCACTTCACTCTTTTCTTCTGTAGCTGCTGCTTGTGTTGTTGCTGATTCTGTTTTTGCTGTTTGTCCGCAAGCTGTAAGAATAAATACAGCTAATAAACTGAATAATGCTAATAATTTTTTCATTCGAATTCTCCGTTCTTTATAATACATATTTTTTTGCCATGAATTTCAACTACTTCTAAGGGAATCTCATACAGCTCCGAAAGAATCTCCTCTTTCATCACTTGATCGACTGTATCATGTATGATACATTTTCCATTTTTAAAACAAGCTATTTCATCTGAAAAATTACTTGCCATATTTAAGTCATGCATTACAATCACTATCGATTTTTCTTTTTCGTAAACTAAGAAACGAAGTAGGTTCATTACTTCATACGCTTGTTTCATATCGAGATGGTTTAATGGTTCATCGAGCAAAATCCACTCCGTATCTTGCGCTAAAACCATCGCAATAAGCGCTCGTTGATACTGCCCACCTGATAAAGTTCCAATATCTTGTGTTCTAAGAGAGGTAAGGTTGGTATTTTTTAACGCCTCTTCAACAATCTGTTCGTCCGTTTTAGTAATTCTTCCTTTTGTATAAGGAAAACGACCAAATCGAACAAACTCTTCTACTGTCATGCTGACATGAACTTGCTGGTTTTGTTTTAAAACAGCCAGTTCTTTTGCCAATTCTGTTGAGTTCCACGCTTTAACTTCTTGACCGTTGATATATATAAATCCTTCGTCTTTAGGAAGAAGCCGACTCATCATCCCAAGAAGTGTAGATTTTCCAGCACCGTTTGGACCAATGAAGGAAGTTAGTCGATGTTTTGAGACTTCTAAATCCACATGATCAACAACTGGATGTCGATATTTTTTTGTAACACCTTTAAGCTGCACCAGGCTTCTCTCCTTTCACTAATAAGATTAAATACAATACTCCTCCAATCCCTTCGATAAACACACTGATTGGGATTGTAAGAAGGAATATATGTTCAACGATTAACTGTGCCGCGAGCACTATCACAAGCCCTAAAACGGCTGAAAAAAGCCATAAAACGCCATGCTTATATTCTTTCGTTAACTGGTAGGTTAAGTTCGCGATCATAAAGCCTAAAAACTGAAGCGGGCCTACTAGAATCGTTGATAAACTTGTCATTATGATGACAATGACAATCACTACATTACTGAGTCGTTTTGTATTGATGCCTAACATTTTTGCACCGTCAACGCCTAAATGAAGCGCATCTAGCTGATGTCGTATTCTATAGAACACCATCATTAAAAGAACAAAAAGTCCAATCGCTACACCAATCATCATTGGTTGTGCATTCATCTTTTGGAAAGACGGATAAAGCGAACTTTGCAATTTATCAAATTCGTTTGGATCCATTAACACTTGTAAAAATGTGCTTGCATTTCGAAGTAACATCGAAAACGCCATTGTTAGTAACAGTAGCACTTTAAAGTTCGATAGCATCATCCCTTTAGACGCATTCATTAATAGCAATAGTAGACCGATTTGAATGGCTATCGTGACAGAATAAATGATCACTGATTGTTCTACTTTTACCCCCACTAAGCTTTCAAAGTAATACAGTCCACTTTGAATAAAGACAAATAGGCTCTCAATTCCTAACACACCCGGCGTTAAAAATCGATTTTGCACAACGGTTTGAAAGCTAATCGTCGAGATCGGGATTGCAAAAGATACAATCACCATGACCAGCAATTTCAATAATCGTCTATGGAATATGAAACTTGAAACCGTAGTACTATTCTTTGTTGGAATCAACAAATAGGCAACTACCAATAAAACAGCGACTGCTAGAAGGCACCCTAGCAAAATTCTTGTTTTCTTTTTCATAGGTCTCCCCCTTTCTTTTCCAGACGAATCACTTGGAAAATAAAGAGTGTAGCCCCAAGAATACTTAAGATGATACTTACGGAAATCTCATAAGGAGCAATCACGATACGAGCGATAATGTCACAAGCTAAAACTAGACAGGCACCAACAAGCATTGTCAACGGTACTAGAACCTTCATCTGAGAGCCGTATCTCATGCGGACAATATTTGGAACAATCACCCCAATAAACGGTAAACTTCCAACTGTAATCATCGTGACACTCGTCGTTAGCGCAATAAGCACTAATGTTACAGACTCCATACGTTTTACAGGAAGACCGAGATTTCGGCTGATATCTTCCCCCATGCTGACAACTGTGTAGTAATGGGCAAAAACAATACTAAGTACTAAAACAAATAAGCATAAATACAACCATTCATACTGATTGGTTTGAATCATCGAAAATGAACCTTGCATCCATGATGATAAACTTTGGACAAGCTGAAATTGATATGCAATAAACTGAGTGCACGCACTAATAACTCCCCCGAAAATCAACCCAATTAAAGGAATCATCCATTTTTGTTTAAGAGATAGATGATGCTGCAGAGCAATAAAAAGTGCCGAGAAGCCAATTGCAAACACAAATGACGTCGCCATCTTTTCTAATAGTCCAGGAGATGGGAATAATAATAAACTCATCATCAATCCTAATTTTGCAGCGTCGACCGTACCAATCGTACTTGGCGAAGCAAACTCATTTTGCGTAATCGTCTGCATCAATAAACCCGATACACTCATTGCGGAAGCAGACAATAAAATACTTAACAGTCTAGGAAATCTTGATTGCCAAAACAGTTGTGTTGCGCTCTCTCCTCCGTCAAAAAAATCCATCCAAGAGAAACTGGATGCTCCAACAGAGAGTGAAATAATGCTTAATATAAGTAATAATAAAATTAAATAACTAACTCTTTTCATGTTCTCTCTTTTCTAATTGATAATCATTCTCAATTACCACATTTGATAGTTTACCAAATTATTCACTAGATTTAAACCCTTTATCATGAAAATAATAGAGATTTCATAAAATTTGCAAACAAAAAAGAAGCAATCCCTAAGGACTGCTTCTCAACATTATTTCTTAATCTAAGAAATCTTTTAATTGTTTAGAACGACTTGGGTGGCGTAATTTACGTAATGCTTTCGCTTCGATTTGACGAATACGTTCACGAGTTACCCCGAATACTTGCCCTACTTGTTCTAATGTACGGATTTCACCGTTTTTATCAAGACCAAAACGTAAGCGAAGTACGTTTTCTTCACGGTCTGTTAATTGTTCAAGAACTTCATCGAGTTGTTCTTTCAACAATGCGTATGCTGTATGATCAGCTGGGCTTGTTGCGTTGTCGTCTTCGATGAAATCACCTAAATGTGAATCGTCCTCTTCCCCAATTGGAGTTTCAAGAGATACTGGTTCTTGAGCGATTTTAAGAATTTCACGAACTTTTTCAGTTGGTAAATCCATTTCTGCACCGATTTCTTCCGGTGTAGGTTCGCGACCTAAATCTTGTAATAGTTGTCTTTGAACACGTACTAATTTGTTGATTGTTTCAACCATATGTACTGGAATACGAATTGTACGCGCTTGGTCCGCAATCGCACGTGTGATTGCTTGACGAATCCACCATGTTGCATAAGTTGAGAACTTGAACCCTTTTGTATGGTCGAATTTCTCAACAGCTTTCATTAAGCCCATGTTTCCTTCTTGGATTAAGTCCAAGAATTGCATTCCACGTCCTACATAACGTTTTGCAATCGATACTACTAAACGAAGGTTAGCTTCCGCTAACTCTTGTTTCGCTTCTGTATCGCCTTCTTGAATACGGAGTGCTAATGCAACCTCTTCATCCGCACTAAGAAGTGGAACTCGTCCGATTTCTTTTAAATACATACGAACGGAGTCATTAATCTTCGTATTTGAAGATAAGGCAGTATCATCTTCAACAACAGCTGTCTCAGATTCGCGTTGGCTTTCTGCTGACAATTGTTGGCTTGTAGGTTCACCGTTAGCATCTACAACACTAACCCCTGCATCCTCAAACTTTTGAATTAATTTATCCATTCCTTCCGCATCCAACTCAAATGGGATTGCGATTTGTGCAGATAAATCATCGTATAAAATTTGACCGAATAATTTTCGTTCTGCAAGAAGCGCTGAAGTTGCTTCATTCAGTGTTTGACCTTTTTCATTCTTTTGAACTGTCATTCACCATTCCTCCATTCTATCTTTTCCTTAATTGTCGTTGAATCTCCATGATTTCAACCATCAATTTCTTTCTGGCTTCATCATCGTTCACAAGAGCAGCTCGATTCAACTCTTCCTTTTTTCGTGCTAACTGCTCTTTCAGAGTATTCTTTTGTGAAAGTACATATACTAAATCTTGAATTTCTTGTTCCGTACATTCTGGAGGAAACTGACCTAGTTCGATTTCAGATACCAGATTTCTGTTCATTAAATCTTTATCGTTTAAAAACAACATAAATTCTTGAACATCAAATTCCTCTTCTTCATTTCTAAACGCCTGAATATGTAAAAATAATTGCTCATATAATGCGTCTGGAAACGAGAATTCTGGATTAATACGATTCAGATATGTCCAAGCTTCATTATGATGCATCAAGCGGTACATCAAATGCCTTTGAATACCTTCGTTCTTAATAAACGGTCTATTCATCGTTTGCGCTTGTGGTTCCATACTTGGTACAGGCGGTGCTTGGAAATTCTGTGAAGTTTGAACTTGCTTTTGCTTCACTTGATTTTGAATCGTTGTGTAATCAAGATTAAATTCATCCGCAAGAGACTTCATCGCTAGATTCTTTTCAACATCATTTGTGAGTTTCGCTAGTTCAATAATCATCTCTTCGATATACTGAATCTTTTGACTCTCAACTTGCAATTGATATTTCTTAGAAAGGAATCTCTTTTTAAATTGATAGATGGTTTCTTGCCCGTGTTCAACTAAATCGATAAAAGCTTGGGATCCACGTTGTTTAATAAACTCATCTGGATCCAGCCCATTATCAAATGGAATAATACCAATCGTAAAAGCATTCGTTGATTGAATCATTTCAATCGCACGGTTTGTCGCTTCCAGACCTGCTCTATCGCCATCATAAGCAATCAAAATAGTATCCGTTACATGACGAAGCTTTTGAATTTGCTCTGGTGTAAGAGATGTCCCCATTGAGGCGACCCCTAGTTGAACTCCCGCTTGCCAAGCAGAAATAACATCCATATATCCTTCAAAAAGGATGACTTTATTTTCTTTACGAATATTCTTCTTCGCTAAATCAAAGTTGAATAAGAAGTTTCTTTTCGCAAAGAGCGGTGTTTCAGGACTGTTTAAATATTTTGCTTGTGAAGCGAACTCATCCGAATACCCTGGTAACACACGTCCAGAGAAACCGACGATTTGTCCATGTTCATTACGAAGAGGAATCATAATTCGCTGATTAAAACGATCAAAGAACCCTGATTGACTTTCAACGAATAGACCTGTCGCTTCCATTTCTTGTTCTGTTAGCTCTAAATCTTGTAAGAGCTGTGTCAGCTGCGTGCGGTCTTTTAACGAGAAACCAAATCCAAATTCCTTTAACGTATCAATCGTATAGCCACGATCCGTTAAGTAATGAAGTGCTTCTTGTCCACCTTTTGTATTAAATAGGACGTGCGAGTAAAACTCACTCGCTTTTTCATGTGCCGCAAACAATTTTCTCTCTTTTTGAGGAATTGCTTGTTGACTAGAAGGGATTTCTACATCGAGAGGAATATGCGCAAGTTCTGCTACCCTAACAACCGATTCTGGAAAAGATAAACTTTCCAATTCCTGCATGAAGTTAAAAACATTTCCACCGCGTCCACAACTAAAACAGTGGAATAACTGTTTTTCTTCTGTGACGGTAAACGAAGGTGTTCTTTCATCATGGAAAGGACAACGGCCAAAGAGGCTCTTTCCTTGCTTTCTCAATTGGACAAATTGCCCAACAATATCGAGAATATTCACTTGCGATTGTATACTTTGAATCGTTTCTTTTGATAATCGTTGACTCATAAAAAACTCCCTCCATACACTACGCCTAATGATACAGCATATAATATATCACAATTCGCGATTTAATGCAATGGACCGAGTTTCATTTTCCTTAAAAGTCTATTCTTTTTTCTCTTCAAATAAAACAAGTGATACCGTATACGGTATCACTTGTTATTTTAGTCGGCAATAAATTGTTCAATCCACGCCCAAGCTTTCTCTACTCCTTCACCAGTTTCAGATGAGAATGTTAAGAATAAGTCTTCTGGTGGTTTTCCAAATGCTTTTCGAATCACGCTAACATGTTTATTCCATTTTCCACGAGGAATCTTATCACATTTCGTCATGACAATTCGATATGGAATATTGTAGTACTCTAAAAATTCACGCATTTGAACGTCTTCTTGACTTGGTTCATGTCTAAAGTCCACTAAGATAAGTACTAAACGAAGAGGTTCGCGAGTCGTAATGTACTCCTCAATCATCTTCCCCCATTTTTCGCGTTCCTTCTTAGACACTTTAGCGTATCCATAACCCGGTACATCCACGAAATAGAACTGTTCATTAATATGATAGAAGTTCAATGTTTGGGTTTTACCTGGTTTACTTGAAGTACGTGCTAAGCTTTTACGTTGAATCAACTTATT
>CAKPVL010000048.1 GCA_934193545.1 uncultured Granulicatella sp.
AAAAACTGAAAAAGCTAGGAAAGAGGAACCTTCCTAGCTCATAAACTTGATTTTTAGAATGCATTATAGATAAATTCTGTAGAATTCGTCATATCGTTAAAAATACTATACAAGAGAATCCATGTAATAAGAATATAAAAGAGGACTGTCCATCCTAAAAGACTGTCACACTTACGCACTATTTTTTGAAACTTTTCTTTCATGATTCATTCCCCTTCTTCTATACTACGAAACGTAGTATAGCATATTCCTTTCTATGTGAACATACTGAAATTCATATAATTCCATGATTTAACACTTTTTTAGAATTTTGGCATCAAAAAAACACCCAAAGTTTCCCTTGGGTGCTCAGGCTATCTATTTATTAGATTTTAGATACAGCTTCTTCAACTAATGCTTCAACTTCTTGAACAGTTGCACATTCGTTAATAGCTTTATCTGCTAATGCTTGCATATCGCTTAATGTTAATTTAGAAATTAAGCTACGTGTTTTTAGAACACTTGATGCAGACATTGAGAACTCGTCTAATCCAAGACCTACTAATAGAGGTACAGCTGTTTGATCCCCAGCCATTTCCCCACACATTCCAGCCCATTTGCCTTCTTTGTGTGCTGAATCAATCACGTGTTTGATTAACGTTAAGATTGATGGGTTGTATGGTTGGTATAAGTATGAAACGCGTTCGTTCATACGGTCAGCAGCCATTGTGTATTGGATTAAGTCGTTTGTTCCGATACTGAAGAAGTCCACTTCTTTAGCGAATTGGTGAGCTAAAACTGCCGCTGCAGGAATTTCAATCATGATACCAACTTGGATATCGTCGCTGACTGCAACACCTTCTGCGATTAATTTAGCTTTTTCTTCTTCTAATAATGCTTTAGCGCCACGGAAATCATTTAATGTCGCAATCATTGGGAACATGATACGTAATTTACCGTATACAGAAGCACGTAATAACGCACGTAATTGTGTACGGAACATTTCAGGTTCGTGTAATGAAATACGAATTGCACGATATCCTAAGAATGGGTTCATTTCGTGTGGTAATGGTAAGTATGGTAACTCTTTATCCCCACCGATATCCATTGTACGAACGACAACAGGTTTTCCATTCATGCCTTCTAAAACAGCTTTGTAAGCTTCAAATTGATCTTCTTCTGTTGGCATTTCGTGAGAATCCATGTATAAGAATTCTGTACGGTATAAACCAACACCTTCTGCACCATTGTTTACAACACCTTCTAAATCTTTTGGTGTACCAATGTTTGCAGCCAATTCAACTTGATGGCCATCTTTAGTGTAAGTTTTTGAATCTTTTAATTTTTCCCATTCAGCTTGTTGAGCTGCGAATGCTTCAGCTTTAGCACGGTATTCAGCAACCACTTCTTCAGATGGGTTAAGGAATACATCCCCTGATAAACCATCCACGATAATGATATCTCCGTCTTTAGCAATTGAAGTCACTTCTTTAGTACCAACGATTGCTGGAATTTCTAAAGAACGCGCCATAATAGCTGAGTGAGAAGTACGTCCACCAATATCAGTAACGAAAGCTTTAACGTATTGGCGATTTAATTGAGCTGTATCACTCGGTGTTAAATCGGCAGCAACGATAATCACTTCATCTTTAATAGTGGCTGGACTAGGAATTTTAACGCCTAATAAATGAGCTAAGATACGTTTTGATACGTCACGAATGTCCGCAGCACGTTCTTGCATATAAGGGTTATCTTCCATTCCTGCAAAAATAGAAATAAACATATCTGTTACTTCTTTTAATGCAGATTCCGCATTCACTTTATTTGATGTAATGCTATCTTTTACTTGTCCAATTAATTCTGGGTCGCTTAAAACCATTAAGTGAGCATCGAATACTTGCGCTTCTTCTTCACCTAAGTTTTTTAATGCAGTCTCTTTAATTAATTCGACATCTTTAATTGATGCTGCTAATGCATCATCCAAGCGTGAAACTTCTTTTTCTGAATCTTCTACAGTCACTTTTGTCACTGTTAAATCAGGCTCAGTCAAAGTATATACTTTGGCAATTGCGATGCCATCACTAGCAGCAATCCCTTGTAATGTTGGTTTCATATTATTCAGCTAATCCTTCTTTTTTCATTGTTTCGTCGATTCCTGCTAATGCTTCTGCTTCGTCAGCACCTTCAGCAGTGATCACTACGTCAGCACCTTGGCCAACACCTAATGACATAACGCCCATGATTGATTTTAAGTTAACAGATTTACCTTTGTATTCTAATTGGATATCTGAACTATATTTGCTTGCTGTTTGAACTAATAAAGTTGCTGGGCGAGCGTGGATCCCTGTTTCTGCGATTACATGATATTCTTTCTTTTCCATATTGAAAGTCTCCTTTGAAAGTAAATTTTTGTTAAGAAATGTACGTTCGAGAGCATGTAAGCCTCAAAAATACAACCCTTTCAATTAATAAGATTACCATTTTTTGAGAGATTTAACAACTATTTAAATACATTTTTTAAAAGCACTTTCATCACAATCCCTATCACACTTACAAAAAAATCTCTTGATTGAAAATTCTTTAAAATTTAATAACTTTTCTTAAATTTGTAGGTGAAAATGAAGCAAAAAAAATGTATAATGGTTTCAAGGAATTTTTCAGAAGGAGGCTGTGTCTATGAAACTTATCGATATTACCAATTCTCACTCGCAACTTGTCAATGAACAGTTAGCAAATACAGATGCGTACTTCATCAAGGTATATTCACTTGGTCAAACAACTGTTTTCTATGCTGACGCTGCCACTCACCGTGATATTGTAATCTTAAACAGAAAAAGACGTATTAAAGATGTTGAAATTGAATTCGTCGTTCATCGCCTATTCCATATGGAACCAGAAGGTCTAGATATTATTCATGCTGATAACTTTGTTGAAATTAGTATTCCAGTGGAGAAACAACGACCTAGTTTTAATTAACTCATCACTATGACAGCCGCTAATATTAGCGGCTTTTTTTATGCAAAAAAAAGTAGAAAATTATCATATATGATAATTTTCTACTTTCACATTAAATCCCAACCATCTCTAAATAGAGTCGGTGCGAATAACTATCTGTCATCCCTGAAATGAAATCCGTTGCTAACAGAAGGCGTAAGTATAATTTTTCGACTTCGCTCTTTCCTTCTGCAAAGTAATGGTATGAACGTTTTTGGCTTTCAGAAATAATGCCTATTTTCTTCAACTCTACATAGTCTAATTGACGATTCGTATCATATGCGATTAAAGAAGGCACAAAGCTATCTAATAAATAAGTGAGCGTTGTATACCCTGCAATCTCTAATCTCAAGATTCCTTTATTGTCATAAATGCGTTCCTCAGATAATTTACGAAGAATGACATATAAATCTTCCGCCCAAGAATTTTTGAACAAGTCTTGATTAAACGTCCCTTCCATAATCTCATCGTAATGATTCACAAAGTTATGACGTGCGCCATCAATTAATTTATCACGTAAATCTACAAAGAATCGGTTGACACTGAAGACTTCCTCATCAATTGTATTTAACACTTCGCGTGTATGAACGGAATGCGGTGCATTATAGGCATCCGTACTCAAGTTCTCTAGTAAAAACTCACGCACATCTCTAAAGGAAATCACACCTTTACCAATCGCATCTTCCATATCTGCTACAAGATATGCAATATCATCTGCAGCTTCTAAAATAAAGGTTAACGGATGGCGGTTTGTCCCTGTTCCTGTAATCTGGGTTACTTTTTGGAATGTTTCTTCTTCTGCAAAGAAATAGCCAACTTTCTTCGAAGTGATTTGTTCTGTTTTCTTGTGAGAAGACGGGTACGTATATTTCAATATCGTGTTAAGCGTCGCTGCCGTTAAATCAAGTCCATCAAATTCTCCTTTGAAATCATGCAACTTCGATGCAATTCGCAATGATTGTGCATTCCCTTCAAAGCGATAGAAATCATAGACATAAGGACTTGCTAGAAATTCTTCTGCCACGTCACTTTTCTCTTTTAAGAGGCTTGGCAGATTTTTCTTAAACCATTGTCGAATGATATCTTCCCCAAAATGGCCATAAGGAGGGTTCCCAAGGTCATGCACGAGACTGGCACATTCAACGATTTTTAACACATCCTCTTGACGGTCAATCATTTCTTGTTTACTGCTGTCAGGTTTCTTCTCTAATTCCTCTTGCAATAAAATAACAATTTCTTTTGCTAGTGAACGTGCCACCATCGCTACTTCTAACGAATGCGTTAAACGCGTATGAATAAAATCTAGTCGTTCCAGAGGAAACACTTGTGTCTTATCCTGCAATCTTCTAAATGAAGGACTGGTTACAATTCGTTTGTAATCATCATCAAATTCATTACGATGCGTTGCTTTTTTACCAGAAAGACGTTTTGTTGATAGTAATTTAGACCATTCCATAAATCATACCCCTTCCATTACTCCACATCATTATACCAAAAGTTCGTCCACCTTTGGAATCTTGCGCATTTGATGAATATAAACAGTAATACAAATGATAAAGCAGATAAAGTCGGAAATCGGACCTGCGAAAATTAATCCATCCACTCCAAAACTAGTTGCAAGAAGAATCATCACTGGAAGCAAAACAAACATTTGTCGCGTTAAAGAAAGAATCGCTCCTAATTTTGCTTTCCCGATTGCTGGGAAGAAGGTTGTCACAATAATGGTAGTTCCATTAATAAACGTAAAGAATAAGAATGCTCTTGCATATCTCACTCCAAATTCATAGTAAAGAGCATCCCCACTTCCAAACATTTGGATGAGTTGAAGCGGAAAGCCTTCGAATAGAATCCATAAAATCGTCGATAAAATGACGGTTACTTTCAGTAGTAAGTTCATCGTTTCGTGCACACGTGAATATTTCTTTGCACCATAGTTAAATCCTAAAATCGGTTGCGCTCCTTGATTTAACCCAATTACAACTGCAATGAAGATAACGAAGATTTTGCTCACGACTCCCCCAACCGCAATCGGAATATCACTACCGTAAATGGACTGTGCTCCATATGTACGTAAAAGATTATTGGATACGATTTGTACGACAGTCGCAGAAATCTGGAAAATGAACGATGTTAATCCAAGAGATGCAATCACTTTTACATCTTCAAACGACAACTTAAAATCACTACGTTCAAAGTGAACGGATCTAAATCTTGGAATATACGCGAGTAACACAAGCGCTGAAACAACTTGACTGATAACTGTTGCCCAAGCTGCTCCTGCAATCCCCATATTAAATCCAAAGATGAACAACGGATCAAGAACGGTATTCAGCAGTGCTCCCACAATAATCGCCATCATCGAATACGTTGCTCTACCATCTGCACGCACTAATGGATTAAAACCAATCGAAATCATAAAGAACGGAATCCCAAAAGCTGTAATCCCTGCATACTCACTGGCATATCCTAAAATCTGATCAGTCGCACCAAATAGGATTAATAATGGTTGTAAGAATAATAACACCACACTCATAATGATTAAGCCAGCTGTCACCAACAATACCACTGCAGTCCCAGCAACTTCACGAGCATGCTTATCCTCTTTTCGACCCAGAGCCAAGTTAAAGTTTGACGCGGCACCAATCCCTACCATTAAACCAATTGCCATACAGATAGTTGTAATTGGAAAGGCAATATTTGTAGCCGCATTTCCCAAGTATCCTACTCCCTGTCCAATAAAGATTTGGTCGACAATATTATAGAGTGCATTTACCACATTGGCGATAATAGCAGGAATCGCCATATTTCTAAGAAGAGTCCCTATCTTTTCTATACCTAATGGATTTTGTTTTTCTTCAACTATCATTTAAACTCTCCTTTTCAATCAATTATATATATGCATAAAAAAAGTCCCTCCACACGCGGAGAGATCTACCAATACACTTATCTTAACTTTGGAATGTGATTTTGTCAAACATCCAATCCACTATTTCAACTTCAGAAGCACCAACGAACGCTCCATAAAAAAGCACCAGCGGACGCTCCATAAAAAAGCACCAGCGTGCCTCCAATTTTAGCGATAACTAATTTCTCGCAAGACTCGTCTTTTTCTAACCGCATTTTGATTTATGGCGGTCTAAGAAGCATAATTCACCTTATAAAATATACGAATAGTTTTTAATGCTTCGTTCTGGAGAATCATGCGGATTCTATAAAAGCAGTAATGGGGAATCATATCAAAACGAATTAACGGGAGTTAGGAATTCATTCC
>CAKPVL010000049.1 GCA_934193545.1 uncultured Granulicatella sp.
GGTATGGTTACAGAATGCGAAAAAATGAATGTGTCTCATGAGATTTGGATGATGATTATGAAAATCTACAATGAGAACTTGAAAACTTTTTCGATGTCATTAAAAGAGGTGGGATTGAATCCAACTCATTTTGAAGTGTTACATCTAATTTTTAGAAATCAAACGATGGATCAAAAGACGATTGCGCAAACGTTGAATTTGACGCAGGGGAATATTACGCACTGCATTCGTCATTTAGAAAAATTAGAATTGATTTCGATTGAAAAAGACTGGAAAACAAAACATATTTCATTAACGGAAAAAGGGAAGAAGTTGCTGGATGATTTAATTCCAGCGCAACATCAAATGATGGAACATACTTTGCGTGGATTGGACTGCAACCAAAAGCAACAATTGCGTGAACTACTAGTCTCATTTGAAAATACATGTAAGAAGTCGGTTTAAGTAGATTTTAAGTACGAAATGTATACTGAAGAAAAAAGAAGAGGTGCGACTATGAGAATTTTAGTAGCAGAAGATGAAATTGATTTAGCAGAAGCGTTGAAAATGATGCTAGAAATGCAAAAGTATAGCGTGGAGGTCGTTCACGATGGAGCGGATGCGCTGTTTTATGCCGAATCAACACCGTATGATTTAATCTTGCTGGATGTGATGATGCCGAAGAAATCAGGAATCGAAGTGGTTCGTGAATTGCGTGCGGGCGGAAATACGACACCAGTACTGATGTTAACGGCAAAAAGCCAATTAGAAGATAAGGTGACAGGTCTTGAAGAAGGTGCGGACGATTATTTAACGAAGCCGTTCGAAGCGCCTGAATTATTAGCGCGTGTGAAATCGTTGCTTCGTCGTCCGAATGTCTTTGTGGCATCTGTGATGAACATCGGAAATATCGAGCTTAACCGCGATAAGTTCACGATGGAATCAGCGAGTGGACAAGTGTTGCTGAATAACAAAGAGTTCCAATTGATGGAATACTTTATGATGAATAGCAATCAAGTATTATCAACGGATTTAATTATGGAAAAAGTTTGGGGACTCGACTCAGATGCGGAGATTAATGTGGTGTGGGTGAATATTTCATCTCTGCGTAAGAAATTAGCGAGCATCGAGGCGAACGTAACGATTAAATCTGCACGTGGTTTAGGCTATCAATTGATGGTCGAAGCGTAATCCCGATGATTTTAGAAAAAGAAGAGGAGTTTGCATGTTTAAACAACTTCAAAAAAGCTTTGTAAAAAGTGCGATGCTGTCGTTTACGGCAGTGCTGCTGGTTGTCCTTGTGGCGGTAAACGTAGTGAATTATCGCCAAACCGTCGATCAAGTAGACCACCTGGGGACAATGCTTGTTAATAATGATGGAACTTTCCCGGATGCACCGGAGGGAGGGATGGTCCCTAAAGAACATCCTGAACACGGAATGCCAAAAGGAATGGAGTTTCGAAAAGACGACCAGATGGCAACACGTTATGCAGTCGTAAGAGTCGCGAATAACGAGGTCCAATCTGTCGACCGAACTCACTTAGTATCGCTTGATGAAGAAGCGTTAAAAGAGTTAGGTTTACGCATCGCTCAAGGAACTTCCACCAAAGGATGGGAAGGCAGTCTTCGCTATCAAGTGGCTAAGACGGATGCTGGAACAATGGTTGTCCTTGTAGATGCCAATAGAGAAACGCAACAAGTATCGAGATTGATGATGGTAACGGGAGCAGTCTTTATTCTCTGTTTAGCAGTGGTGTATGTGCTTGTTCGTCTCGTATCCAAACGCGCGATTCGTCCATTTGTCGAAAATGTGGAGCGCCAGCAACAATTTATCGCCAATGCCAGTCATGAGATTAAGACGCCGTTAGCGGTCCTTTCAGCTAATACGGATTTACTCGCCATGATGGGCACAGAAGCGAAATTTGTCGATAGCAATAAACGTCAAATTAAGCGTCTGAACTCTCTTGTAGAACAGATGTTACTTCTTTCGAGATACGACGAAGGAGAAGCAGCTGCGACGAAAGAGGAAGTCGATTTAGTAGCTGTTACGAAAACGATCGTTGAAGAGATTTTACCAGTCTTAAACGAAAAAGGACTCCGAGTGGAATTTACTGGAGAGACACAGACTCTCATCACAACGAATAAGAGTGCAATGACGGAATTGATTCGAATCTTACTCGATAACGCGATGAAGTATACGGTTGGCGAACCAGTGATTACCGTTGAGGCGAAACGCAATCAATTAGCCATTGGAAATGAAACAGAGTCGATGACAAAAGAGCAAGTCAGTCAGATTTTTGATCGCTTCTACCGCGTAGATAGCTCAAGAAATCGTACGACAGGCGGTAGCGGACTGGGGCTTTCCATCGCTCAAAAAATTGCCGAAACAAACGATGTTCAGTTAACGGCAGAACTCACAAGTGCTACTCAAATTCGCTTTGTGATTGCAGCAAGATAAATAAAAAAAGTTCTTATGTCTTTTCGCTATAATAGTGAACATAAGAACTTTTTTTGTGGATTTCATTATATTTTCTTTATGGTATAATGATGTTAAATAAAAAGTTTTATATAGGATGGTAGAAATACAAAATAAAGGGGAATGACAGATGAAAAAAATATTGATGGCAGTATTATCGGTATTCCTGTTGGTTGGATGTTCAAAACCAAAATCAACAGAATCATCAGAGAATACAACAAAAGCAGAAGTAGCTGAGCAAAAATCAAAAGAATCTTCAGAAAAGAAAGATTCATCAGAGACAACGCAGTCTGAGAATGGGCTTGATGAATATGGATTGCCAATCTTAACAGGGAAAGTAAAAGAATTGCTAAATGATGCAAAACTATTTCCTTTGTTTAATCAAAAAGAATATGAAACTATTAATATGAGTGGTGCTATTAATGAACTGGAGGACGAGAAAAGAATAACAGACTTTATCGTTAAGACAAAAGTACCTACTAATTATATGTTGTATGTATATTTAGACGGTAAAGTTGATGTTGGAGATAGCTATATTCGGGTAAATACATTCACGCCAACCGACGGTATTGAAGATAAAAGTAGAATTAAAACTACTGAAGAAATTCTTAAATCAGATGTATACGAGATTCATACGAAACATGCTTTCGATAAAAATCATAAAGTGAGTGATCAACTCGATATTAATATAGAATACCAAATTAGAAAAGATGGTCAAACCTACTTACAGTGGTTAAATTATGAAAAACTAAATTTTCTTGAAGGAAATTATAAAGGCTATAGATATTTTGTGCATACGGATGCGTTTGATAAAGTGCGAAAAGATTCTAGTGTTACCGTAGATGTATTTACTGACGATAATCAAATGGTAACTATTTGGTATATATCACCATTTTTCGATTTTGGAAAATTTAACAAAGAGGACTTAACGATTTTTGCTGAGAAGATCTTTGAATTCGTTGATATTGAAAAAAAATAATCGGATAACTGTCAATAAAAATTAAAAAGAGACGTTGGAACATCCTTCCAGCGTCTTTTTTCATGCGCAATTATCATATATGGTAATTATCATATATGATAATTTTTTGTTTTAAAAAATTTTTTTGAAAAACTTTTTTGTTTTAAGTTCATTTTAAGTAAGCCCGTTATGATAAAACCATCAACAAATAGTTGATAGGAAGCGAGGGGGACCAAAATGAAAAGAAACAGAATGATTGTTCTATTATCCACGATTACTATTGCAACAACCTTAGTTGCATGCCAAAACACACAAACACAAGCTGAGGCGACTTCTCAAGTCCAATCACAACAGAGTCCCCCAGCTAAACCTGGAGGAGAAGGGTTTGGCGGGAGCGACCAAGTGACACAAGGTGAGGCAGCAACAAATTTAACAACAGATGCAACAGTAACAGGAGAAACGTATGAATCTACCGGAGATGACGAAAATGCACTCCGTGTAACAGGAGCAACAGTCACATTAGACGGCGTAACAGTTAATAAAACAGCCGGAGCAACATCGAACACTGAAAACGGAGACTTCTACGGAATGAACGCAGGATTCTTAGCCACCGATGGAGCAACCGTAACCATCACAAACTCAACCGTTAATACAACAGCACAAAACGGGAACGGGGTGTTCAGTTACGGATCAGGAACGACCGTCAATGTATCAGACACAACAATCACAACAACAAAAGATAACTCAGGTGGTATCCAAACGACAGGTGGAGGTACGATGAACGCAACAAACTTGACGGTAAACACCGCAGGGAATTCATCAGCAGCGATTCGTACAGACCGTGGTGGTGGTACAGTAGTTGTAGACAAAGGAACATACACTTCAACAGGATACAACTCACCAGCCGTATACTCTACAGCGAATATCACTGTTAAAAATGCAACATTGAACGCTGAAAACTCAGAAGCACTTGTTATCGAGGGTCAAAACTCTATCACATTAGAAAATACAAACGTAACAGGGAATATGAGTTCAACAGAGGGTAGCTCTTCAGACAACAACGTACACAACGTGATGATTTACCAATCAATGTCAGGAGATGCCGAGAGCGGAACTTCTACTTTCACAATGAAAGGCGGCACTTTAACAGGACGTAACGGAGACCAAATCTACGTAACGAACACACATAGCGTCATCACTTTAGAAGACGTAACCATCACAAATCAAGATTCATCTGGCAGATTATTAGCCATCTTAGGAAATGATGCAACACGTGGCTGGGGTACAGCCGGTGCCAATGGTGGTCAAGTTGATTTAACAACGACGAACCAAACATTAACTGGAGCGATTGAGGTGGATACCGTATCTACATTGAATTTCACAATGGGCAAAGGAACAAACTTCACAGGCACCATCAATATCGTAGAAAATGCTGAAGGAGGGACTGCCGTGGACAATAACGCAGTAATCACAGTAGAAGAGGGGGCGACATGGACGTTGACAGGAAATGTCACAATCACATCGTTAGAAAACAAAGGTACAATCAACTTTAACGGATATACAATCACATTAGCGGATGGTACGGTCCTAAAATAAAACTTAACTGAAAGGAGCTAGACGAAAAGTCTAGCTCTTTTTTTCTTTCCATGCATGAATAATTTCTATTTTCAATTGTTGAAAACTAGAAGAAAACGCGTGATTGTGATAAACTGACTAAAGGTAATAAAATAAAAAAATGAGGTGTCACGATGGATCAAAACGAAAACAAAAATGTTGAATCAGTTGCTGAAAAAGCTACAGAAGTGAAAGAAGAAGTAGTAGAAGCAGCAAAAGAAACAGCTGAAGAAGTGAAAGAAGTAGCCGAAACAGTTGTTGAAGAAGCGAAAGAAGCAAAAGCTCCTGAAGCAGATGGCGACTTCAAAGAAGTTGTTGAAGACGTTAAAGAAAAAGCAGAACAAGCTAAAGAAAAATTAGGTGAAGCTGCAAGCAAAGTGTTCTCAGAAGAAAATAAAGCAAAATTGGACGACGCAGTTCAAAAAGTTGCAGGCTATAATAAAAATTCATTATTCGAAAAAATCTTCTTTGGAATCTCAATTTTAATTGCACTTTTCACAGCTTTAGTAACATTCAACGGCTTGAGCTTCTTATTCGGAAAGTCTAACATCACACTTGCTGACTTAGTTGGATATATGAACGCTACAGTGAACAAGATTAAAAACTTAAACCTATACTTTGGATTGACTTTCTTCTTTACAATCGTAGCGACAGTATTCGTAGTATACTTCTTCTACGCAGCTAAAAAAGAAGGCAAGAACTTATGGACAAACGTAAACGTAGCTTCATTAGGAATGGTAGTATCTGTTTTCTGTGCACACATTTTTGGGTCAGGATTCATTAATGGTTTAGGGTTGTTGACAGATGCTTTCAACGGTAAAGTAAACTCAACAATGTCACAAATCGTGAATGAAGCTT
Organism: uncultured Granulicatella sp.; assembly: GCA_934193545.1. Taxonomy (GTDB): domain Bacteria; phylum Bacillota; class Bacilli; order Lactobacillales; family Aerococcaceae; genus Granulicatella. Next base: position 5,886 of record CAKPVL010000049.1, read on the forward strand.
TATCAAACTCGACAGGAATTAGTAGATCCGCTCAAAACCTTGCAGATGGCTTACAAACAGGATCAAAAATTGCGATTCTATTCTATCTCGTTGCTCTAGCATGCTCGGCAGCAACTGTGTATTTCTACTACCAAAAATTATTCCAAAAGAAAGCTCAATAAGCGAGGAAACCAATGAAAAAATTCTTTCAAATCATTTTAGGGATTAGCTTCCTATTTTTATTAGTAGGTTGTAGTTCGCAAGAGACAGCTACACTTATTAACAAATCAGATGGGTTCGGAAGAACTTTAATTTATACGTATGATAAAGAAAAAGATATTGTGACAAAGTTTAAAATCGAATCGACTGCATCGGCTG
>CAKPVL010000050.1 GCA_934193545.1 uncultured Granulicatella sp.
TCTTTCATGTTGCCTTTGATAGCTTCATCCGAAAGTGATGCAGTTGGTGTTTCTGTTGCTACTGTCTCATCAGTTGCATCAGTCACTTCTTCTGTTTCATCTTCGCGGTCCACAATCGCTAATGAACTTACAATCGCATCTTGATCGAGACGCATCATACGAACTCCAAGTGCGCCACGGCCTGTTTGAGACACGTCTTCGGCATGGAATCGGATGATAACCCCTTTATTCGTCATGATGAGTAAGTCTTCGTCTCCAGTTACGGTACGTAGGCAGACAAGTGGTCCATTTTTCTCAGTAATACGAAGTGTACGAACCCCTTTCACGCCACGGCCTTTCAATGCGTATTCGCTCGCAGCTGTACGTTTTCCGTACCCTTTCTCGCTGACTACTAATACTTCACGGTCTGGCGTTAAAATATCCATTCCGATGACATAGTCGCCCTCACGTAGAGAAACCCCACGAACACCTGAAGCGGTACGACCCATCGCACGAACTTTATCTTCATGGAAGCTTACAGCATTACCGTGATAAGTTCCGAGGATGATGCCATCATTTCCGCTTGTGACTACTACACGGATCAATTCATCATCTTCGCGTAATTGGATGGCACGTAGACCATTTGTACGGATATTCTTGAATTCTGATAGACGAACACGTTTTACTGTTCCTCGTAATGTTGTGAAGAACAAGTAACGTTCTGATTCATCTGATTCTGGAACACTGATAATCGCTTGAATTTTCTCAGCTGAATCAATGTTTAATAAGTTGATGACTGGTAATCCTTTTGCAGTACGGCTATATTCAGGAATTTCGTATCCTTTTGCTTGGTATACTTTCCCTGTATTCGTAAAGAAGAGGAGTGAATCGTGTGTTGAACATGAAATCATGTTTTCCACGTAGTCATCATCATGGACGCTCATTCCTTGAACCCCACGTCCTCCACGGCGTTGTGCCTTGAATTCAGTGTTGGCAAGACGTTTGATATATCCATTCTTCGTTAATGTAATCACGACATCTTCTTGTTCGATTAAATCTTCATCTTCAAGGCTTAATGCTTCTCCGACTAATAATTCTGTACGACGAGGATTGTCGAAACGTTGTTGGATTTCAAGAAGCTCTTGTTCGATGATTTCGTAACGAAGTTCTTCGCTCGCTAATACTTTTTCTAAGTATTGAATTGTAGCTTGTAATTCGTTGTATTCTGCATCGATTTTCTCGCGTTCTAATCCTGTTAAACGAACCATACGCATATCAAGAATCGCTTGTGCTTGTTTATCGCTTAAGCCGTATTCATTCATGAAGCGTTCTTTAGCGATATCTCCACTTGCTGAACTTCTTAAGATAGCTACAATCGCATCGATATGGTCTAAGGCGATTTGCAACCCTTCTAAAATATGAGCGCGGTCTTCTGCTTTCTTCTTATCGAATAAGCTACGACGACGAACGACTTCTTCTTGGTGATCTAAGTAGTGGCGTAAAATTTCTTTTAAGCTCAATACTTTTGGCTCTTGATTGACAATCGCAAGCATGTTGAAGCCAAAGTTTGATTGTAATGGTGTTAATTTGTATAAATTATTTAATACAACGGATGCTGAAACATCACGACGCACTTCGATTACGACACGCATACCCACACGGTCAGATTCATCGTTTAAGTAAGTAATTCCTTCGATTTTCTTTTCGTGGTGTAATTGTGCGATACGTTCTACTAAACGCGCTTTATTTACCATATATGGTAATTCAGTGATGATGATGCGTTCTTTTCCGTTTTTCAATTCTTCAATTTGTACGCGTCCACGAACCGTAATCGATCCGCGTCCTGTTTCGTACGCACGACGAATTCCAGATTTACCTAAGACAAGTCCTCCAGTTGGGAAGTCAGGTCCAGGGAGAGCTTCCATCAATTCAGTCGTTGTGACATCAGGGTTCTTCATTAATAAGTGAAGAGCAGAGATAACTTCCGCCAAGTTATGTGGTGGAATGTTTGTTGCCATCCCTACGGCAATCCCTGTTGCGCCGTTGACTAATAAGTTTGGAATACGTGCTGGTAATACTTCCGGTTCACGTTCTGTTGAATCGTAGTTATCACGGAAATTAATCGTATCTTTGTTAATATCGCGAAGCATTTCAAGAGCAATTTTACTCATACGAGCCTCTGTATAACGCATCGCAGCGGCGCCGTCTCCATCGACAGAACCAAAGTTACCGTGACCATCGATTAATGGGTAACGGTATGAGAAATCTTGTGCCATACGAACCATTGCATCGTAAATTGCAGAGTCACCGTGTGGGTGATATTTACCCATTACGTCCCCGACAATACGCGCAGATTTTTTATGCGGTTTGTCCGGTGTCACTCCAAGTTCACTCATTCCATATAAAATACGACGGTGTACTGGTTTTAATCCATCGCGTACATCTGGTAGGGCACGCGATACAATAACACTCATCGAATACTCAAGAAATGATTTACGCATCGTTTGCACTAAATCAGTTGATTCAAAAGTTTCTTCAAAGTGTTTCACTTCTTCAGACATAATTCGTCTCCTTTTCTATTCTTCTCTTCAAATTCGTTTACTAAATTAGATATCTAAATCTTCCATATTGACATATTTCGCATTGCTTTCGATGAATTCACGACGTGGTTCTACACGGTCACCCATCAAGATATCTAAAATTTGATCCGCTTCTGCAGCATCTTCCACAGATACTTGTAACATTGAACGGTTTTCAGGGTTCATGGTTGTTTCCCATAATTGTTCCGCATCCATTTCCCCAAGACCTTTGTATCGTGATAATTGTGGTTTTGGATGTGCTGGTAATTCTTTTAGTTTTTCTTCAAGCTCTTTATCATTTTGAATGTAGTATTCGTTTTTACCTTGTTTCAACTTGTAAAGAGGTGGTTGCGCGATATAAATATATCCAGCTTCCACTGCAGGGCGCATATAACGATAGAAAAGAGTAATGAGTAATGTACGGATGTGACTTCCATCGACATCGGCATCGGTCATGATGACTAATTTTTGGTAACGAGCTTTCGATAAATCAAAATCTCCACCAAAACCAGTTCCCATCGCTGTAAAGAGCGAACGAATTTCTTCGTTGGCTAAAATTTTATCGAGTGTTGCTTTTTCAACGTTCAAGATTTTCCCACGGATTGGTAAAATCGCTTGGAAATGACGTGAACGTCCTTGTTTTGCTGAACCACCCGCAGAGTCCCCTTCGACGATAAATAATTCAGAAATCGTTGGGTCATTACTTGAGCAGTCTGCTAATTTACCTGGTAAGTTTGAAATTTCTAAACCAGATTTCTTACGAGTCACTTCACGCGCACGTTTTGCAGCAAGACGTGCTTTCGAAGCTAAAATCCCTTTTTCGACAATCTTACGTGCGACTTGAGGGTTTTCCATTAAGAATTTATCGAAGTGTGTTGAGAACAGACGGTCTGTAATCGTACGAGCTTCAGAGTTTCCTAATTTCGTTTTTGTTTGTCCTTCGAACTGTGGATCAGGGTGTTTGATAGAAATAACGGCTGTTAACCCTTCACGGACATCTTCACCGCTAAGTTTTTCTTCGTTTTCTTTCATCAATTTTTGACGGCGCGCGTAATCATTAATCACACGTGTTAAGGCCGTCTTCATCCCTGATTCGTGAGTACCACCTTCATAAGTGTGGATATTATTTGTAAAGCTGAGAAGGTTTGTGTGGTATCCAGAAGTGTATTGCATTGCCACTTCTACTTGAATGCCATCTTGTTCACCTTCTACATAAATTGGTTCTTCGAATAACACTTGTTTTGATTTATTTAAGTGTTCGACATAGCTCTTAATCCCGCCTTCGTAGCAGAAAGATTTTCTAACTGGCTCTTCTTCGCGGAAATCTGTGATCGTTAATTTTAATCCTTTATTCAAGAACGCTAATTCACGCACACGGTTGGCTAATTTATCAAATTCAAAGACAGTTGTTTCTTGGAAAATTTCAGGGTCTGGTACAAAGTATACGCTTGTACCATGTTTATCTGTTTTACCAATGATTTTTAAGTCATCTAAAACGGCACCACGTTTATAAGATTGCTCATAAATGTTGCCATCTTTAAATACTTGAACGGTTAAGTCTGTTGAAAGAGCATTTACAACAGAAGCCCCAACCCCGTGAAGCCCCCCAGAAACTTTATAGCCTCCGCCGCCGAATTTACCACCGGCGTGAAGCACTGTAAATACAGTTTCTACGGCAGGACGACCTGTTTTTTCTTGAATATCGACCGGAATCCCACGTCCATCATCGGTTACGCGAATGTGGTTTTCTTTTGTGATTTCGATTTCGATATGTGTCGCAAACCCAGCCAACGCTTCGTCGATTGAGTTATCCACGATTTCCCAAACAAGGTGGTGCAACCCGGCACTACTTGTTGAACCAATATACATCCCAGGACGTTTACGAACAGCTTCGAGTCCTTCTAATACTTGAATCTGACTGGCATCATATTGCGCAGCTAATTCAGCTTTGTTTTCTTCTGTCATATGCTAATTCTCACTCTCCGTTTTTAAAATAGTTCCTTTTTCAATCGGTATTACGACTGGTTCATTAATAAATTGTTGCTTAATCCCATCCAGGCTCGTTGTCGTAATAAAGGTTTGCACCTTATTTTCAATGGCCTTAATCAGATGAGTTTGTCTGTCATCATCGAGTTCGGAAAGTACGTCATCTAATAGTAGAAGAGGATACTCGCCTGTCGATAATTTCATCAATTCGATTTCCGCAAGCTTCAAACTCAGAACGGTCGAACGTTGCTGTCCTTGCGAACCGTACGTTTGAACCGGAACCTCATTCAAATAAAAAATCAAATCGTCACGGTGCGGTCCAATCAGCGTTGTGGCTTGATCCGCCTCACGAGTTTGATTCTTCTTGAATTGATTCATATAAATTTCTTTCATTTGCGAAGCTGTTAAACCATCCTCCAGCGGAATCGTTGCTTGATACGACACCGAGAATTTCTCACGACCAAGCGATAACTGGTCATGAATCGGAATGGCTAAAGCCTCCAATTGCTTCATAAAATCGAGACGATGAAAGACGATTTTACTAGCTAACTCGCTTAACATCTCGCTTAAAACATCTAAGTATTCGTCCGGCTGCTTTTTCTTAATGGCTAGTTGCTTCAAATACGTATTGCGCTGTTTTAAGACGCGATTATATTCCACTAAATCATAGAGGTAGAGGGAACTCATTTGTCCAAGTTCCATATCCACGAATTTACGTCTGTTTTGCGGAGACCCTTTGACAAGCGTGAGGTTCTCTGGGGCAAATAGAATGACATTCAAGTTTCCAAGGTAGGAACTGAGTCGTTTTTGCTCCAAATAATTCACTTTCGCGATTTTTCCTTTTTTAGAAAATTGCAATTCTAAATTCGTCTTTGTCGCTGTTTTTTCAACGGTCCCTTTAATCGTCGCAAACTCTTTATTCCATCCAATCAGTTCTTTGTCGTTTGTCGTGCGGTGGCTCTTTGTCATCGCCAAGGCATAAATCGACTCCATCAGGTTGGTTTTCCCTTGTGCATTTTCACCAATAAAAACATGCACACCGTCTGTAAACTCTAGTTGGACAGATTCATAATTACGAAAGTTTTGTAATTGTAAATTAGTCAGCTTCATGCGTCATGTGTGTTCAAATCATTTTCATCCGATTTCATTTCTTTCACAATAAAAATACCTTCATCAGGTATTTCGACACGTGTATTCGGATATAATTTTCTACCACGTCGATTTTCTAACTCTCCATCTACAAAAACTGTATATTCTTGCAGGTACCATTTTGCTTGTCCGCCAGTTGTAATGACGTCAATATGTTTTAAAAATTGCCCTAATGTAATGTACTCATCAGAGATCGATACGATAGTTGTCATGAACTTCCTCTTTTCTAATGGATATTGGTGAGAACTCCATTAAACTCATGCATGCTCACATATTTTTAAGTAGAATAACTCTACAATATTATACAATTTTTACACGCTTTTCGCAAAGAAATTGCAAAATTTAGGGGGTTATTTCAATTTTGGGTCAAAATTAACAAAAAAGCCTAAAAAAACGAAAAACAAAATTTAATAGGATTTTTTCAAAAATTGAAAGTTTTGGGCCAAAAATCACCCCAAAATCGTGCTGCCCAAAATTCACTTATAAGTGAATTTCGGGAAAT
>CAKPVL010000051.1 GCA_934193545.1 uncultured Granulicatella sp.
TTATTCAAATTTTGGTGAGTTTATGTACCATTCCGCAAGAAGGAGAGGAGAAGTAATTGGGAGTGGTGCATCCTATGGAGTGGATTAGAAGGAAACAAAAAAAAAAAGAAGGCGTGGGCCTTCTTTTTTAGTTGGTTGAATATGGGATGACTGGTGATGAGAGGTCGATGCCTTGTTTTAGCAGTGCTTCTTGATAAAGTGTTAAATAGCGTTGGTAGGTTGCATGTTGCAAGCCGTTTTTTGTCATTAGAGCGATGGTGAATACAAATTGACCATTTGGTTTGGTTTGTGGTCCAACGATTTTTGGCGGAGCGGTTAGAGCTTCGTCTGTTCTAGTATATTGGTTATTAATTTCTTCAATGACTGAGTATACAGATTTTAAATCCACGTTGCTATTTAAAGGTAATTCGATTAAAGCACGCATGTTTCCACGGGATTGGTTGCTGACAACAGTGATATTGCGGTTTGGAATGTAGTGAAGTGTTCCGTCATAACCGCGAACCTGTGTAGTACGGACGCCGACGCTTGCAATGGTTCCGGAAATGTTATTGATTAAAACGGCATCTCCAACTTCGAATTGGCGTTCAAGAAGGATAAAGAGACCGTTTATGACATCTGATAGGAACCCTTGCGCACCAAGACCAAGGGCAACTCCAGCAATTCCAGCCCCTGCAAGTAAGCTAGAGATTGGAACACCGATAATCGAAAGAATCCAGTAAATTAAGATGAAATATAGGAAATAATCGAGCATATTTTCTAAGAGCTTCACGATCGTCTTTTGTCTGTTTTCGTTTTGACGAACGACTTTTACAGAGGAAAGAATGGTTTTCTTAAATAGATAATGTAAAAATTTCTTTCCAAAGTAGAAAACTAGGAATAGTAGGATTAATGATAATAATTTCGTAAAAACATTTGATAAAATGGATTCCCAATCAAAGGAATTCCAGTAATTCGTAAAGAAATTTGTGATGGAATCTATCCATAAGACATTGTGCATAATTGTCACCCTTTATTAGTAATAAAATAAGTGTAACATATGTAAAAAATGATTGAAAGCATAGGCAATTTAAGAAATAATATGATGGTATTTTTCATGAGAAAGTGTTATCATTAACTCATACTTAAAGATTGGAGGAATGGCTCAATGACAGGTGTTGAGATTGCTGCATTAATTGCTGCATGTGCTTTATTAGCATTAGTGGTTTTTGTAATTGTCAAAGTATCACCGATTTTATCAAGATTAAATAAAACCGTTGATAACGTGAATCATTCATTAGAAGTCATTACAAAAGATGTTGATAGTCTTTCAATTGAAGTTGAAGGGTTATTAAATAAAGCAAATGTACTCGTAGATGACGTGAACGGCAAACTTAAAGAGACAAATCCGTTGTTTACAGCGGCTGGCGAATTAGGTGTGACGATTTCAGATGTGAACTCATCTTCACGTAATCTAGCAACAAAAGCAGTGAAGCTTTCAAAAACAAGCCGTGCAGTAGCGGCATTTAATTTTGGAAGAACAATTCTTTCAAAGAAGAAAAAAGTAAAATAACGAAACGGAGTGTTGAACATGAGTAAATCAGGCGGATTTTTATTAGGAGCATTTATCGGAGCATCTGCAGCAGCAGTAACAGCTTTATTATTTGCGCCAAAATCAGGTAAAGAATTACGTGAAGACTTAGCGAAAGAAGCAGATCGCTACAAAGAACAATTATCAGAATACGGTGAAATCGCACGTGCAAAAGGTGTTGAATTCGCTGAAGTAGCTAAAACTTCAACACAAGACATTCGTGTAAACTTACAAGAACAAGCTGGACACTTAAAAGAACAAGTTTCTAAACAAGCAGCTAACTTAAAAGACCAAGTTGCAGTTCAAACTGAAAACTTAAAAGGTCAATTTAACGAAACAGTTGAAAAAGTTAAAGGAAACTTTTCTAAAGGAAAAGAAGAATCAGCAGAAGTGGTTGCTGAATTAGCTGAAAACGTAAAAGAAAAAGCTGAAGAAGTTAAAGAAGAAGCTTAATCTGAATGTTAAACAATGAAAGCCTGGGGAATTCCCCAGGCTTTTTCTTTTGGATTAGAAGTCGTATTTAACGGCTGTGAAGAGTTTTGCACCGTCTTTTGTAACAGCTAGGCAGTCTTCGATACGTACGCCGTAGTCCCCTGAAATATACACCCCAGGTTCAACAGAGAAGCACATGCCTTCAACGAGTTCCATATCGTTTCCTTCCATAATTGAAGGGAACTCATGAACGCTTTGGCCGATCCCGTGACCAAGTCGGTGGATGAAGTATTCACCGTATCCAGCTTCTGCGATAATATCGCGAGCAATTTTATCAATTTCGCTTGCTTTCATGCCAGGTTTTACTGCTTGGATAGCAGTATCATGGGCTTTTTGAACAATGTCGTAGATTTCTTGATGGCGAGGGTCTTTCGCGCTGTCATTTCCGAAGAAGACCGTACGTGTGATGTCACTTGCGTAACCATCAACCATCGTTCCTAGGTCAAAGAGAACCCATTCATTTTCTTTCAGAGTACGTTCGCCAGGTTCACCGTGAGGATCTGCAGCGTGGTCGCCAAAGAGCACCATTGTGTCAAAACTCATTTGCGAAACACCAAGTTTTTTCATTTCGAATTCGATAATGGCAACGACCTCGCGTTCACTGATGCCAACTTTCAAGGCTTTCTTTCCGATTTCAATCGCTTTATCGGCAAAGGTTCCTGAGTAGACAAGTTTATCAATAGCAGCAGCGTCTTTTACAAGACGAAGTTGTTGAACGACTGGCGTTAAGTCCACTGTAAATCGAATGCCAGGGAAGTGCTTTTGTAGTTGTTCAGCAGCAAAGAGTGAGAAGTCCACTTTTTCCACGGCGAAATTCGTTTGTGTAGGGAAGTGCTCTTTAATCGCATCTGATAAGAGTTTCCAGCCATCTTCATGGTCTTGATAACTCTTCACGATAAAGTCTGGTTCAGCCTTTTGAGCCACTTGGTGTTCCAATGCTGGGACGAAGAGTAGTGGAGTCACTCCTGGTGTATATACAAGCGCCACGATTCGTTCATGAGGCTCCGTTGAGAATTTTGTCAAAAGACGAATGGTCTCTGGGTTTTGGATAAAAACAATCGGATTTTGTTTTTCTTTCATTTCATTTTCCAATTGCAAAAAAGTAGGGTTTAGTTTCATAATTTCATCTCCTTGAATCTATTGTAGCATATTATTACATCAATAATGTAAATAGTTTCAAAAATTATATGAAAATTGTTGTGAAACGCTTGCAAAAGATTTATGAAAGTGCTACCCTATGATTAGATGAAAAGATGCACAAAGGAGATTTGTAGATGGAAAAGCAAACAATTACGATTTATGACGTTGCTCGTGAAGCAAATGTATCCATGGCTACAGTATCACGTGTAGTAAACGGGAACCCAAACGTAAAACCAGCGACTCGTAAGAGAGTACTAGATGTTATCGATGAATTAGATTATCGTCCAAATGCCGTTGCTCGCGGACTTGCAAGTAAGAAAACTACGACTGTTGGAGTGATCATTCCAGATGTCACAAACCTTTACTTTGCGAGCTTAGCACGTGGGATTGATGACATTGCGACAATGTATAAATACAACATTATTCTAGCGAACTCAGACCAAAATAATCATAAAGAAATTCAAGTGTTAAACACATTATTGTCAAAACAAGTAGATGGTATTTTATATATGGGGAACCATCTAACACCTGAATTACGCACTGAAATCATTCGTTCTAAAACACCAATCGTTTTAGCAGGAACAATGGATGCGGAACATGAAATTGCGTCTGTAAATATCGACTTTAAAGAAGCAACTCAAGAAGCTGTGGAAACATTAATTGAAAACGGACATAAGAAAGTAGCATTCGTAACAGCTGCGTTGAAGAATGTCGCTTCTGTAGATTTCCGCTTAGAAGGATATAAAGCTGCTTTAGACAAAGCAGGTATTAAATTCGATCCTAAATTAGTATACGAAGTGCCATTGACATACCATGCTGGTGAATCAGTAGCAGAACGTATTCATAAAGCAGGCGTTACAGCTGCAATCGTAACAGATGACGAAACTTCTGTAGGTTTATTAAATGGATTAATCGACTTAGGAATTAAAGTTCCTGAGAAATTCGAAATCATCTCAAGCAATAACTCTAAATTAACGAAGATGACTCGTCCAATTCTTTCAACAATTGCACCACCTTTATATGATATCGGTGCCGTAGCAATGCGTCTATTGACGAAGATTATGAACAAAGAAGAGATTGTCGAATCTGAAATTACATTACCTTATAAAATTGAACTTCGACACACAACTAAATAAAGTTAAGCAAACAGCCTATCGAAATTTCGATAGGCTGTTTTACTTTCTTCCTATATTATATAGAAGCAATCAAAAAGGCTGGACAGATGTCCAGCCTTTTGTTTGTTTACGGTTAATGTGCCTGCGTTGTTGCAGGAGCTTGAGTTGAAGGTGCTTGCGTTGTTGCAGGAGCTTGGCTTGAAGGTGCTTGAGTTGCAGGAGCCTGAGTCGTATCAGGTTTCTTCTCTTCCTTCTTCTGTTCTTTTTTCTCTTCTTTCTTCTTATCGCTAGAAGATGAAGATTTATTCCAGAATCGACTTAATTCTTCTGGGGTTGCACCCACCATAAAGTCATATCTTGGATCCATAGGAGGGAAGTCCTTCTTGAACCAATCTGTTGTCATTGAACCACCGATTGAGTAAGTACCACCATTTTCTCCTTTAAATGAACCTGCTTTTGTACCAGTTGTTGATACAACAGAATCACGATATACAGAGTCTGGTTGCGTAAAGCTTGTTTCCTTACCAATCAATTCAGGGTTTGCTTCGTATGCAGCTCTCATTAAGTTCGTCCATTGACGTTGACTACGCATCGTTGGTTCGCCGTATCCGTCGCCACCAGTAATCGCGTATCGAGCATTATAGAAGTTGTCATATCCGATCCATGAACCAAGAGTAACAGTTGGAGTGTAAGCTACAAACCAGTTGTCAATCTCGTTTTCTGAAGTACCTGTTTTACCAGCTAAATCAGAACTGAATCCCATATTTCCTTTAATGTTGTAGAAGATTGTAGAGCTTGCGATATCTTGTAACATGTTTGTTGTTAAGAACGCTGTAGCATCTGAGAAGACGCGCTCTGCTTTATCTTCGTGTTGGTAAATCACATTTCCACGAGAGTCTTCAATCTTTTCGATTAAGTATGATTCGTGGTGTTCACCGCCATTTGCCAGTGTAGAGAAGGCACTTGTTTGTTCTCTTACAGAAGGACCTGTTCTCGTACCACCGATTGAAAGGGCGATATTTTGATATTCATCTTCACCGATACCTTCAGTGATACCCATTTTCTTCAAGTATTCACCAGCGTTAATGCCTTTTTGAAGCATTGCTTGGTAAATCTTAATAACTGGGTTGTTTAAAGATTTGAACAGTGCGTAACGAACCGTTAAGAATTGGTTCGTAATTGAGTTACCATAGTTGGTTGGTTGCCAGTAAGTTCCGTTTCCTTGTGCGATACTAATCTTCGTATCTGGAACGATACTTGCTGGATAAATCAAGTTGTTTTCAATCGCTGGTGCATATACCAAGATTGGCTTGATGGTTGAACCAGGAGAGCGGTGTGTTGAGAACGCGTGGTCCACTTGGTTGGCTTCAAAGTCACGACCTGCGACGAAACCAAGAATTCGACCTGTTTTGTTTTCGATTAACACAGCACCATTTTGAGCTGGCTCTTTTTGAGATTTAGTTTCACCAGTACTTTGATCAACATATTGTGTATTGTAGGTTGGTCCAATTAAGTCCCCGTTTTCAGCAATCGCTTTTTGCATTGCATCGTATACTTTTTGGTCAACGGTTGAAGTGACACGGTAACCTGAAGAACTTAATTCACGCTCAGCTTCGTCATAGTATTTACTATATAATTCTGAGTCGTTTTTAACATCGTTATACGT
>CAKPVL010000052.1 GCA_934193545.1 uncultured Granulicatella sp.
ATTTCCCCTTCTTTTAAATCATAGAAACGAGGCAATAAGTTCACGAGCGTTGTTTTCCCAACTCCACTTGGTCCAACAAAGGCAACCGTTTGACCTGGTTCGACTGTTAAGTTGATATGTTCCAACACTTTCTTATCTTCCTCGTATCCAAACCCTACATTTTTATATTCCACACGTCCTTCAAAAGCTGGAGCAGGAATGGCATCGGGTGCGTCTTCGATATCGATTTCGACATTCATTAATTCTTTGAAACGACGGAAGCCCGCAAACCCTTTTGGATACAATTCAATCATGGAATTCATTTTATTAATCGGTCCCACGAACACATTGGACAGTAAGATATAGCCAACTAACTCTCCAGCTGTCAATTCACCAATAACCGTGAAGTACGCCCCTACGATTAAGCTGAAGAGATTAATACTGCGCATTAATAAGTAGTTGAAACTACTGCTTGTTCCCATCGTACGATAGAACGCAATTTTATTCGAGCGATACTCTTGAATGAGTTCTTCGAAGAGTTGTTGCTCATGACTTTCATTCGCAAAGGCCTTCACCACACGCATTCCGCTCAGTACATTTTCTAGTCCTGCCGTATAGTTGGCTAATCCTTTGTAGATATTTCGATTGATACGAGACATGCGACGGTTAAATACTGCCAATGCCACTGCAATAATCGGCACGAAGAAAATCGTCAATAGCGCCAGCGTTGGATGCACTTGATACATCAACACAAACGAACCGATTAACGTCATCACGGCGATAAAGAACTCTTCTGGCCCATGGTGCGCCAATTCGCTAATATCGAATAAATCACTCGACAATCGGCTCATCAATTCCCCGATTTTCATATTATCGAAGAACGAGAAGGATTGTTTTTGAACCTTCGCGAATAACTCACGGCGCATATCTGTTTCGATGTTAATCCCTAAAATATGTCCCATGTACACCACGATAAAGTTCAAAGTTGTCGAGAAGGCATACAGCGCAAGTAGCCCTGCCCCCACGAGTATAATTTGTTGTAAGTTTTGAGACGGCACGATGTTATCGATGACACTTCTCACCATTACTGGAAAGGCAAGTTCGAGAATGGCCACGATGACCGCACAGGTAAAATCGAGTAAGAATAATTTTTTATACGGTTTGTAATAATGAATAAAATCTTTAATCATGACTGCTCTCCTTTCGCATAATGTAATGTGCTCCAGTCTTTTGTCTTATAGACAATATGTCCATAAAGAACCGTTAACGCGTTTGATAATAACATGGCAATCCATACACCGGTTGCCCCAAGTGCTGTAAAGGCTCCAAGCACCCAAATAATCGGCAAGCGTAATACCCATAAACGTCCCACTGACATATTCATCGAGTATTTCGTCACGCCACATCCTTGGAAAAATCCGTTGTACGCCGAGAACATTCCCATGAAGAAAATGATAAAGGCTGTGTAGTTCAAATACTCAACGGCATTGGACCAAAGAACGGCATCGCTTCTATCTTTAATAAAGACTCCTAGAATTGGAGATTGGAATAGGAAGACGATAATACAGCCGACTGTTGAAATCATGAGCACCCATAACAGCGCCCTTCTAAAGATGGCATGCGCACGGTCGTAGAGTCCTGCTCCCATGTTTTGTCCGATGATGGCTGTTAACGCTGCTCCGATTCCCATCTGTGGTTGCGTTAGTAAATCAGAGATGCGGTTTACCATCGAGTATGCAGCGAGCACCGATGTTCCATACGACTGAATCAATCCATTTAAAACGGTGAACCCTAATGCCGCACCGCCATAACCAAACGCAGATGGCCATGCGACTTTAAGGATTTCTTTCATCACTTCTTTGTCGATTTTGACATGTCTTAAATAGATTTGAATATCGGATTCCTTACGAACGGCTCGAATCGCAAGCACTAATAATAGTACTTTTGCAATCACAGTCGCCCATCCTGCCCCTTCAATTCCCCAGTTCAACCCAGTGAGGCCGACAAAAGGAATCGTCGCAAAAATAAAGATTGGATCTAAAATAACGTTTGAAATCGAAGACGCCGCACTGATCATCGTAATCGTACGTGTTCTGCCCTGCGCATTTAGCAAGGACTGATATCCGAAGTAGCAGAAATCAAAGAACAATCCAATGAAGTTAATCTTCAAATACGCTACGGATTTTGCCAGGAAGGTGCCCTCTGCTCCCATCATTTCCACGAATAGAGGTGCAAGGAAATACCCAAGCACGGAAAGCACGAATCCAAAGAAATACGTCAGAATCATAGCATTCCCAGCATAACGCTGTGCATCTCTATATTTTCCAGCTCCAAAGTACTGAGCAATCAGAGCCGTTGCCCCGACACTAATCCCCATTCCAAGCGAAATAAATAAAAAATTCAACGGCCAAATAAACGCGGTTGCCGCAAAGTCTTCCGCAGACAGTTGCGCCACATATAACCCGTCCGTCAAGTTGTATAAAGTTCGAATTAAATTATTAATCATTAACGGAGTCGCAATCGTTAAAATCACACGATTAATGTGCCCCGTTGTAATAAAATTTTGTTTTTCCAAAATAATCACCTGTTCTAGTATACATGATATCCCCACTGCTGTGAACACATACAGTGAACAAATCTACTTTTCTGCTTTTCTATAAGAGTATAACGGCTCGCTTTGTGGAACACGGGATTTCTTCATAATAGCTGTAATAGGGCACCGGTTCGAGCCGAAGTCTCTCACCTCTAAAACTCAAAGCGGGAGTAAGGAAAACCTCCTAACTCCCGCTAATTCGCTTTTAGCGCCATCCCCTATTACTGCTATTATAGAATCCCATGTCCCCTCGCGAGCCTCACTGCATTCTTATAAAACAAAAGAGTTACATGCTCTGTCTCTCTTCACCAGATTGGATAAATAAACTACTTCCTATTATTTTGCAAAACAAAATTTCAAAGCACGTAATTTTAAGTAGCACCTCACTCTATCTCTAGCCCGTACGAAGCACTCACTAACTCGCTTCCGTTCCCCCGAGACAAAATTTCTAAACACCTTGTTCAAAGAAACCAAAAATTAGTAATTCCGAATATAAGGCACCACCTAACTTTTTATACAAGCAGGTCTGGAGAATCATTTGGTCCATAGTAGCAACAATAGCGAGTGTAATCGATGCGAATTAGCAGTAGTTAGGAATTCATTCCTTACTACTGCTTTGAGGCTCGATAGGCGGTGAGACCTAAGGCTCACGCCGGTACAGCTATTGTAGCAACTATGGAATATCCAAATGATTCGTATAAGACCTGCGGTCTTATTAATAATTTATTTAAAATAAAAAGAGTTAGGCACCAGCCTAACTCTTCCGAATTTCTCAAAATTATTTTTTAGTTTCTTTGAAGACAACGTGTTTACGTAATTTTGGAGAATATTTTTTTAATTCTAAACGCTCTGGATTGTTACGTTTGTTTTTGCTTGTTAAGTATAAACGTTCACCTGTTTCAGCACATTCTAATAAAATGTTGATACGCATGGATGACACCTCTCATTCAATTTATTTCATTAACTCATTGAGTTTCATACTGGTATATATTAACAAATGCATGTCGCTTTGTCAATTCAGATTACCACCGATTTTTTGAAAAATTTATTCTTATAAAACTTTTTGAATCCAACCTTCTGGAGCCTCTACATCTCCGTATTGGATGCCCACTAATTCATCGTATAAACGACGTGTGACTGGACCAACTTCAGTTTCAGAATAGAACACATGGAAGTCGTCTCCGTTTTGAATTCCGCCTACTGGAGAAATAACTGCGGCTGTACCACAAGCTCCTGCTTCTGCGAAGATATCTAATTGATCAACGTATACATCGCCTTCTTTAACAGTCATGCCTAAACGGTGTTCTGCTAACCAAAGCAATGAGTATTTTGTAATACTTGGTAAGATCGATGGAGAGTAAGGTGTGATAAATTGGTTATCTTTAGTAATACCAAAGAAGTTCGCAGCCCCTACTTCTTCAATTTTTGTATGTGTCAACGGATCTAGGTAAATACAGTCACTGAAATGACGTTCTTTCGCTTCTTTACCAGGAAGTAAACTTGCCGCATAGTTCCCGCCGACTTTAGCAGCCCCTGTACCTACGTGTGCTGCACGGTCGTATTCAGAAACGATGAAGTTTGTTGGAGTTAATCCACCTTTGAAGTAAGCTCCTACTGGCATTACGAAGATTGAGAAAATATATTCTGTTGCAGGACGAACCGCTACATTGTTTCCTACCCCAATCATGAATGGACGGATATATAAGCTTCCGCCAGTTCCGTATGGTGGTAACCATTGTTCGTTTGCTTTTACCACTTTTTTCACGGCTTCAATAAAGCGTTCTTCTGGGAACTCAGGCATGAGTAATCGACGGCATGAACGAGCCATACGAGCAGCGTTTTGGTCGACACGGAATAAGTTGATGCTACCATCTTTACAGCGGTATGCTTTTAACCCTTCGAAACATTGTTGTCCGTAGTGAAGTGCTGTTGCAGCTTCGTCTACTTTTAGTACATTATCTTCAATCAAAGCACCTTCGTCCCACTCGCCATCTTTGTAATAGCTGATGAAACGTAAGTCTGTTTTAATGTAATCGAATCCTAAATTATTCCAATCTAAATTTACTGTGTTTGTCATATAATCCCTGCTTTCTTAGATTACTCTACTGATTTATATTCCCCAGATGTTGTATCCATCTCTTCTAACTTCTTATCCTGCGCATGATAGCGGAAGAATCCATAAGTTGAGGTGTTTGAATTCTCAATATGACGCACTTGCACGTCAACCGAGTCATTCGTTTGTGCCTGAATGATAATCTCATAGTTCTCGCCTAAAACGACATTTTTGCGTTTTTCGATTTCTGCAATGGCCTCACGCGCTAAATTATTCGCGTTACGTGTTGTGTTACTTGTTGTCTCCTGCGCGGCCGTTGTCGGTTGGGCCGTAGTAGACGCTCCTGCTTCTGCGTTGTTTTTAGAAATTTGAACAACCGGAGCCGAGTTATCTGCTGTTTGCTCTGGTCTACGAGAACAAGCCATTAACGCCAGTACAAAAACTGCGATTCCTAATCCTTTTAAGACTTTGCGATTCATTCATTCACCACCTTCATTATTTTTCTTATTCTATCACAATTTTTATAAAAAGTATTTTATACTGCGAATTTGTAATGATAATGAAAAATTTTATATAAATTTGGTTCTTTTCACTTCAAAAACAAAAAAACTCTAATGCAACACGAGTCACATTAGAGTTTCTTCAATTATTTAGCTAATTTTTCTTTGATTTCTTCGACATAGTTATAAACCATGTGTCCTGCTTGTCCGCCATCACCAACAGCTGTTGTGATTTGACGTAATGTTTTTTGACGAACATCGCCAACTGCAAAGATTCCAGGAATAGAAGTTTCCATTTGCTCGTTTGTCACGATCCAACCTTCAGCATCTGTGATGTTTAAGTC
>CAKPVL010000053.1 GCA_934193545.1 uncultured Granulicatella sp.
GCTTTGTATTGAGTATCGTTTGCTTTCAATGCATCACGAATCGCACTCATTAATGCTGTACCAGTCTTCTCATCAACTTCACCAGTTTCAGATAAACCTTTTGATTTTTGGAATTCTTTTACAGCTTCAGTTGTTTTACTATCAAAATATCCATCCGCAGTAACGTCGTATCCTAACCCTTTAAGGATTGTTTCAATTGTTTTCACATTGTCAGACACAGCGCCTTCTTTTACAACTTCACGTGTGTCGATGATCGTGATGTTGTAATAATCTGGCATTGATACTTCTTCTGTTGGTTCGATACCTGTTTTATGAATCCATGTCTTGTTTGGTGTTAACCATTTTGCTATCGTGTATTTCAATTCAGCGTTATCGCCAACTTCAATTACAGATTGAACGGTACCTTTACCATAAGTCTTCTTACCGATTAATTTTGCATCTGCAGACTCTTTCAAGGCTGCGGCTAAAATTTCAGAAGCAGAAGCACTACCTTCATTTACAAGTAATACGTATGGTTCAGTAATCTTGAACGTACCATAGTCTTTAGAAGCGTTGTATGACTTGATTTGTCCATCACGATTTTCAACATTAAGAATAGTCTTTCCATCATCAACGAACATATTCGCAATCATAATCGCTTGATCTAACAAACCACCAGGATTATAACGAACGTCGAAGATAAATTTCTTAACGCCTTTTTCGCGTAAATCCGTTACAGTTTTTTCAACTTCTTTTGCAGTGTTTTTAGCAAATGAGTTGATTTGAACGTGACCGATTGTCGCATCGGTTGAATCCACAGTTCCTTTAACCGTTTCAATAGCAATTTTAGCTCGAGTAATCTTTACTTCTAGCTCTTGTGTGCCACGTTGGATTGTTAGGGTTACATCTGTTCCGACTTCCCCACGGACCTTAGAAACAACATAAGAGATGCTCTTGCCTTCCATGTCTTCACCATTCACTTTAAGAATAGCGTCATTTTCTTGAAGGCCAATCTTTTGAGCAGGTGTTCCTTCACGAGTATTACTAATAATCACTCGGTTATTTTCAGAACGTAATTCCGCACCGATTCCTCCAAATGAACCTGTCATTGTTTCATCGATAGCAGCAGTTTCATCGTTCACTAAATAGTTCGTATATGGATCACCTGTCGCCTCTGCCATTCCTTTTAAGGCTCCGTTGATAAGATCATCTTTGCTAATATTTTTATCAACATAACCGTTCACAAGTGTGTCATATACAAGTTCTAGTTTTTTTAAATCTTCATTTGTAAGATCACCATTTGATGCGATAGAATCACTATTTGAATCTTTAATTGTCTCTGATTGAGCAACTTGATTTTGTGAAGTTCGAGCAGCATATCTCGTTCCAAAATAAGTAAATACTCCCGTTAATAATACAGCTAAAAATAATATCCAAACGGAAACTTTTTTCGACTCAAGACCGCTTTGAACAGCGCCTTGAGGTTTTGGATTATTTCCCATTCGGGTTCCTTCTTTCTACTTCAAAATTTATGCACGTACAGTTTCTAACGCGATTTCCATCATATCGTTAAATGTTTGTTCACGTTCTTGTGCAGTTGTTTCTTCACCTGTTAATAGGTGGTCACTAATTGTAAGAATTGCTAATGCTTCTTTTTTGTGTTGAGCCGCTAAAGCATATAATCCTGCAGCTTCCATTTCCACACAAAGCATTCCGTAATCCATTAATTTTTTCTTGTCTAATTCAGCGTTATAGAAACGGTCAGAAGACAATACATTCCCTACGTGAACGCCAACACCACGGTCTTTTGCTAAATGATACGCTTTATCTAATAAGTTAAAGCTTGCGATTGGAGCAAAAGTTACTTGGTTTTGGAAAATGTTGTTGAAAATTGATGAATCTGTTGTAGCTCCTTGTGCTAAAACGATATCACGAACTTTAACATCTTCTTGCATACCGCCGGCAGAACCGATACGGATGATGCGTTCTGCGCCAAACTCAGTGAATAATTCATTGGCATAAATCATAATAGATGGAATCCCCATCCCACTACCTTGAACAGATACACGTTGACCTTTATACAAACCAGTGTAACCAAACATGTTACGGACTGCATTGTATTGTTCTACTTCTGTTAAATAATGTTCAGCAATAAATTTTGCACGTAATGGATCTCCTGGCATTAAAACTGATTCAGCAACTTGGCCTTTTTTAGCATTAATATGAACACTCATTTTTTATTCTCCTTTTGTGGGAAACCCCGTTATTGATATATGTACTATTCTACTATAAAACACAAGTAATGGAAACTTAAAACCGCCTATTTAAGCCTTTCTTAACAACGAACGTACGTCAATTTCACAAAAAAAGTCCTAGAAAGTCTGTTGGACAAAAGATGTTTTGCCTTCTATAATGAGAGTTATCGAAAGGAGTGTGTTGCGATGAAAGCATCTACTTTAAGAAAAGAACGAAAAGCTCAATCCATAAAATCTGAAATTATTGGTGAAGTGTTAAATGCCGTAACGCATGGTATCGGTGTCGCTCTTGCGATTACTGCTCTTGTATTACTTTTAATGAAAGCCGTAGCGGTTAATAATACTACTCAAATTATCGCTTTTAGCGTCTATGGTGCATCGCTAATTCTTTTGTTTTTAGCTTCCACACTCTATCATAGCTTTAAGTTCACGAAAGCCGCAAAAATATTCCAACGTATCGACCACTCTTCGATTTACTTATTAATCGCTGGAACCTATACCCCATTCTGCTTGATCGGAATCGGAGGTCAACAAGGGTTCATCTTCTGTATAGCGATTTGGCTCTTTGCGATTGGCGGCGTCATCATTGAAGCATTCTTTTTGGAGAAATTTTCTAAAGTCTCAGTATTCCTTTACTTAGCAATGGGTTGGGTATCTATCTTTACTCTAAAACCATTATATGAAAGCATGGGTTGGGGCGGTATTTTATACCTCTTCCTTGGTGGATTAAGCTACTCTCTTGGTACTATTTTTTACAAGAGAAAATATCATAATTTTTATCATGTCATCTGGCATCTCTTCGTACTAGCTGGAGCCATTTTCATGTTCCTAGCTGTTTTCAAATATTTATAAATATATACAAAAAACATCTCTTAGATTGCTCTAAGAGATGTTTTCGTTTGTTTTCAACTAGCATTGAATGTCATTTTTACATGAACCAGTTTCAACATATTCTTTTAAGTTTTCAAAACTTGTTTCAACCATGTTTAATACTGCTTCATCAGTGTAACTACCCATGTGAGGAGTTAATAATACACGTGGGTATAATTCAACTAATTTACGGATAGCAGGATTTTTGATTTCTTGGCCACGTAAGTCTTTGAAGAACACTTCGCTTTCTCCTTCTAATACATCTAAACCAACACCACGTAAGTGACCAGATTCTAACGCTTCGATAATTGCATCGATATCTTGTAATTCACCACGAGCAGTGTTTACTAAGATAGCACCCGGTTTCATTTTGCTGATGAATTCTTTAGTGATTACTTTTCCGTTTGCTGGAATGTATGGAGCGTGAATTGAAATCACGTCTGATTTCGCTAATAACTCATCTAAAGGTACTTGAGTACAGATATGGTCTACGCCTTCTTTAGGGAAAGCATCGTAAGCTAATACGTTAGCGCCTAAACCTTTGAATAATGTTGCAGTTGTTAAACCGATACGTCCGATACCAACAACCCCAACAGTACAGTTACGGATTTCTTTAGCAAACATTTGAGTGTCTACAGTGAAATCTTGTTGGCTTGTTTTTGCTGCAGTGTAAGCAACATTACGTAATAATGTCATTGCTAATGTTACAGCTAATTCACTAATTGCGTTTGGAGAATAGAAAGGAACGTAACCTAATTTCATTCCTAATGATTTTGCGTATTCAGCATCGATGTGGTTTACACCAACAGTACGAGTTAATACGTACTCTACTCCTAATTCTTTGTAGATATCTAAAGTTTCTTTATTTGCCCAGCAGTTACCACGTAAGATAACAGCTTTGAAACCTTCTGCTTTGCGAGCAGTTTCTTCAGAATTTAAGTATTCTGGAATACATGTTAATTCGTATCCAAATTTTTTGTTTACTTGTTCGAAAATTGGTAATTCAACTTCACGAACACCATATGCTAAAACTTTCATTTTAAATCCTCCATTTTATATAAATTGAAAAGTAGACCGAAATTCGATCTACTTTTTTGGTTTAACCTACTCCAGGGAAAATAACAGATCCAACAACAATCCAGAAGACGATTGCGAATACTGCTAATACAGTTCCTAGTAATGAAGCATTACTTGCAAGTGCTGCTTCTTTATCGTATTTGATAGCGTAAGCCACGGCAACTGTTGCTGGTGGTGTAGCTAACATAATAAGAATACCTTTTGAAGCTTCAGGAGCCATTGGTAAGAATGGGCTAACTGCGAAGATCACTGCAACGAATACTGCAGGAACTAAGATTAATTTAACAATGCTGTAGTACCAAACCATCTTATCTTTAACTGCTTCACCTAAAGAAATGTTTCCTAAAGTGATACCGATTGCTAACCATGCAAGTGGTGAGCTTAAGTCAGCTAAGTAAGTAATAGCTTTGAATAACCATGGAGCTGTCTTATCGATACGTAAGAAAGCGTACATAACTTCTTTAGTTTCTTCACCAACTTTTACTTGTACAGCAACTTGTGGTAATGAAGCTTGGAAGATCCAGATTAATAATCCAGCAAATGTTGCGATAACGATGATGTTACCGAAAATCATTTTTAAGTTTTTCTTCTCGAATTTTAATCCGCTCATACGAATTAAACCGTAAGAGTATAAGAATACACGGTAAGCTAGGTTAAAGATGTTCGCATATAAAGTACCAGTCGCACCTAACAATCCGTTAATGATTGGAATACCGAAGAAAGTTGTAGAACCGAAAGTTGTTAATACTGATAAAGTAGTTTTACGGTCACCTTTCTCCTTAATAAAGAATAATTCTCCTAAAAGAATTAAAATGACATAAGCGATAAAACCAAAAATAAATACGTTTAAACCAGTTGTGAATGTTTTGTCGTTAATGTCAACCATGAAGGCTTTGAACGCTAACGCAGGAATCGCAACTGAAAGTAAAACGTTAGATAAGACTTTACCACTGTTTGCATCAACAATATTTTTCTTACGGATGATGTAACCCACTAAGATAATTGAAATTGTTGAGAAGATAGCAGACACAAATGTTGGTGCTGTTAAGATCTTAACGATATTTTCCATTGGAT
>CAKPVL010000054.1 GCA_934193545.1 uncultured Granulicatella sp.
TAGCCGGCTTAGCTCAGTTGGTAGAGCATCTGATTTGTAATCAGAGGGTCGAGGGTTCAAGTCCTTTAGCCGGCATTAAAACCAAATTGCGGAAGTAGTTCAGTGGTAGAACACCACCTTGCCAAGGTGGGGGTCGCGGGTTCGAACCCCGTCTTCCGCTTAGCCAATGTAAAACCATGGCCCATGCCGGGGTGGCGGAATTGGCAGACGCACAGGACTTAAAATCCTGCGGTCAGTGATGACCGTACCGGTTCGACCCCGGTCCTCGGCATTAATTAAATATACAATGCACCCATAGCTCAATTGGATAGAGTACTTGACTACGAATCAAGCGGTTACAGGTTCGACTCCTGTTGGGTGCATTTTTTACTTACGGGAATTAGCTCAGCTTGGTAGAGCACTTGGTTTGGGACCAAGGGGTCGTAGGTTCGAATCCTGTATTCCCGATACGTAAACAAATGAGGAAGCTAGACGATGTGTCTAGCTTCTTTTTTTAGCAAAAAATGCAAGATGATTGGCAAAAGGAAGTTTCTTTTGTATAATTAAAGTCAAATATAGTCAAGGTAAAAGGAGGAAGATGGATGCAAAATCAAAATCAAAATATGTCGGATTTGATCGAAAGTTACTTGAAGAATGTACTGCATAAGAATGAAACAGTTGAAATCAGACGCAGTGAGATTGCAGACCAATTCAATTGTGTTCCTTCCCAAATTAATTACGTGATTAATACCCGCTTTACCATTCAACAAGGCTATGTCGTTGAAAGTAAACGCGGTGGTGGTGGTTATATCCGCATTATGAAAGTAAATCTAGTGGACGAGATGGATGTCTTAAATGCTTTAGGAGAACTTGTTCCAGAAGAGCTTTCAGAGCGCGAAGGCAATCATTTATTACAAAACTTATACGAGAATAAGCTGATCACGAAACGTGAGGCACAAATGATGTCACTCATGATGGAGAAGGATACATTCCCTTCAAACGTGAAGAATGCTGCAGAAGTTCGCAGTAATATGATGAAGAAATTAATCGACAATTTGAAATACCGTTAAAGAAGAAAGGAATAAACGCATGAGTGAAATTTTTACACCAAAAGCAAAGAGTGCGATGGTCTTAGCCGCAAGAGAAGCCATCCTGTTCAAACACCAAGCCGTGGGAACAGAGCACTTATTATTAGGATTAATCCTTGAACAAGAAGGCATCGCGGGAAATGTGCTTCGTGCTGCAGGCTTAACTGCGGAAATCGTTCGTTCTGAAATCGAGTCACTCACAGGATACGGCTCAAACCGTAAGCAAATGGATCCGTACTTAATGCCATATTCACCAAGAGCGAAGAAAGTGATTCTATCGGCGACTGATGAAGCCAAACGCCTCGAAGTGCCACAAGTCGGAACAGAGCACTTATTATTAGCCTTATTACGTGAAGAAGTACTAGCAACGAAGATTCTCCGTGATAACCAAATCGACCCTCAAGAGTTGATGAAAGAAATCTACGGTAAAATCGGAATTCAACCTTCAAACGCTGGTTCTAAGAGAAAAGCACGCCAAGAGTCTTCACAAGAAGGAACTCCTACATTAAACAGTTTAGCGCGTGATTTAACCGAATTAGCCCGTGAAGGCAAAATCGACCCAGTTGTTGGTCGTGAAGATGAAGTGCGCCGCATTATCCAAATCATTAGCCGTCGTACGAAAAATAACCCTGTTCTCGTTGGGGAACCAGGTGTTGGTAAGACAGCCATCGTTGAAGGTTTAGCACAACGCATGGTGAGCGGAGAAGTTCCAGAAGAAATCGCTGAAAAACGTCTGATGATGTTAGACATGGGTGCGGTTGTTGCGGGAACAAAATACCGTGGTGAGTTCGAAGAGCGCATGAAGAAAATCTTGGATGAAGTATACCGTGAACAAGATGTCATTCTCTTTATCGATGAGTTACATACTCTTATCGGTGCTGGTGGGGCAGAAGGCTCAATCGATGCTTCAAACATCTTAAAACCAGCGCTTGCTCGTGGGGAAATCCAAGTCATCGGGGCGACTACGCTTGATGAATATCAAAAATATATCGAAAAAGATGCAGCCTTAGAACGTCGTTTTGCCTCTGTTCATGTCAACGAACCGAGCGCAGACGATACGGTTGAAATTTTAAAAGGCCTTCGCAAACGTTATGAAGACCACCACCGTGTGGAAATTACAGACGCAGCGATTGAAGCGGCCGTTCAATTATCGGTTCGTTATATTACGTCTCGTAAATTACCAGATAAAGCAATCGATTTGATGGACGAAACAGCTGCAAAAGCCCGTCTAGACCGCAGTGGTAAACACTCTCCGCTTCAAAAATTCGAAGTAGAAGTGGCAGAACTTGCAGTGAAGAAAGACGAAGCAATTCGTGAGCAAAAATTCGAAGAAGCAGCTCGTTTACGCAAGAAAGAACAAGCCAAACGCGACAAGCTTGAGAAACTACGCAAAAAAGTAGAAGTCGAAGCGAAACAAGAATTCGTCGCAGCCATCACAGACGAAGATATCGCAGAAGTGGTATCACAATGGACTGGAATTCCATTGAAACAAATGGAGAAAAAAGAAAGCGAACGTCTCGTGCATCTTGAAAAAGAATTGCATCAACGCGTGATTGGACAAGAAGAAGCCGTATCAGCGGTAGCTCGTTCGATTCGCCGTGCTCGTAGCGGATTGAAAGATCCAAAACGCCCAATCGGTTCGTTCTTATTCCTTGGACCTACTGGGGTTGGTAAGACTGAATTAGCTAAAACATTAGCGGAAGCGATGTTTGGCGACCAAGACGCCCTCGTTCGTATCGATATGTCTGAGTACATGGAGAAACATGCGGTTAGCCGTTTAGTCGGTTCACCTCCAGGATACGTTGGATTCGATGAAGGCGGACAATTAACAGAGAAGATCCGTAACAAACCTTACTCTGTGATTCTGTTAGATGAAATCGAAAAAGCACATCCGGATGTATTTAACATTCTGTTGCAAGTCTTGGACGATGGACATCTAACGGATTCGAAAGGACGTAAAGTCGACTTCAGAAATACGATTCTTATCATGACTTCAAACCTTGGGGCAACGGCTCTAAGAGATGAAAAAGCAGTTGGATTCGGTGCGAAAACCGTTCAACACGACCATACAGCAATGGAAAAACGCATCCGCGAAGAGTTGAAGAATGCGTTCCGTCCAGAGCTATTGAACCGTATTGATGAAATTATTGTCTTCCATAAATTGACGAAACCTGAATTACGTCAAATCGTTCAATTGATGACTAAAGACATTAAGACGCGTCTTGCGGAACTCAATATCGAATTGAAATTCACTTCAGGTGTGATTGACCTAATCGCAGAAGAAGGATTCGACCCAGAATACGGGGCACGTCCAATTCGTCGCGCGATTCAAAAGAAAATCGAAGACCCACTTAGTGAAGCACTCCTTAGCGGAGAAATTCGCTTCGGTCAAAAAGTGACAATCGGTTCTCAAAAAGGAAAAGTGACGATTAAAGAAACAAAAGTCGCTCCTAAAAAAGAAGCCGTTAAAGCATAAAAAATAATAAGAATAGCCACTTCTATGTGAATAGAAGTGGCTATTTTTTAGTAACTTTGTTTTTGTAAGAGTAGGTGGCAGAGCGTGAGGTCATTCATGTCCTTGACGTTCAGGCCTGTTTGTTCCGCAAAGCGATCGATGCGGTATTGTAAGGTGTTGCGGTGTAAGAAGAGTTTTTGACTCGCCTTTGAGACATTTCCATGAGCATCCCAGAGAGCTTCAATCAACTCTTTCACGTCGTCCTCGCTTAATAAGAGAATCAACTCGTCGGCAATCGGTGCGATGTCGACTAATGCGTTGGCAATCGCCCATAACACGACCGGCGCAAATTCCAGACTGGAGCGCTTGTGTGAATGCATTAAGTATTCCACGAAGAGCGCTTTTTCTGCTTGATAGAGGAGCGGCACTCGGCTTGATGTTGCCCATCGGTTTCCGATAAAGAGTTGTAATTCCACGGCAAAGTCGTCCTCGATGGCAGATTGCACTTCAAAGAGCGTGCTGGCTAGTGATGTTGCGACTTCTGGATTCACGACTAGCGTGTAATGGTGGCGGAAGTTTTTGAAGATGGCAAGGGCTCCAACGGTTAAGTTCTCGACGAACTCCATCCAGTCCTTCTCGTGGAAGACACCTTCTTGTTTAGGAAATACCGCCAAGTGGACGCACTGGATATACTCGGTTGGGGTCGGCAGTGCGCCTTTTCCCTCCAAGTACGCAAGCCAAGGATGCGTTGGGATTGAAGTTTTTGTCGGTTGTGTATTTAAGGTTTCGATGAGGAATCGTTCGCGCTCAGTTAAGCTGGATTCTAAGAGATAAATCACTTCACCGTTCAGCGTTACAGGAATAGCGTCTTGACCGTTTTCTCCAAGAAGAGCGTCCGGGAACAATTCTTTCCAAGTCTTTTTCATAAGAACTCCTTTTTTAAAAGTGTTTGCCTCTTAAGTATACACGTTGTTGCCTAGAGAATAAAGGTTCTTATACTATGATTTTATAAAGAAATTCGGTAGAATAGGACATATAGTCAATATAAGGGGGATACGAAATGTCAACAGAATGGTCATTAAAAGAATTATACCCTTCATTTGAAAGTGAAGAGTTTCAACGTGACTTTGAACGTTTTTCAAACTTTAGAGAGGTATTCAACGGCTTAACGCTCGAAGATAACTTAGAGTCTATCAAAGCGGCAATCGCGGCGCTAGAAGAGTTCAGCGTCTTAAGCAGCCGTCTTGGGAACTACATTAATTTAACATTAACTGCCAACACAACAGACGAAACAGCGAATAAATACCGTACTTTATTCGGCAATGCGTATGCTGCGTTAAACAGTGCATATACAAAAGTCTACAAATTTATCGGAAGCGTGGAAACAGATATCACAGCCGATGAAAATCTAAAAGACTACGAATTCTACTTTGCAGAAGCGAAGAAACAATACAAACATCTATTATCAGATGAATTAGAAGATGTGATTGCGAAATTCTCTATCAGCGGTGGAGACGGTTGGGAACAACTTTTCGAAGCGATGACTTCAGGCGTTGAAGGCGAATTTAAAGGCGAAAAAGTAACGCTTAGCGAAATTCGTAATATGGCGTATGATGCGGA
>CAKPVL010000055.1 GCA_934193545.1 uncultured Granulicatella sp.
GTTTTTCTTGTTGTTGCATTATAAGTCTGCCTCCTTAAATACGACTTGTCCATTTTCAAAACGTTCTAAGCGTGCTAATGAAAAGACTGGAAGACCTGCTTCTTCTAAGAGGCCACGTCCATCTTGGAATGATTTTTCAATCACGATTCCGATGGCTTCCACTTTCGCGCCAGCTTGTTCGACAATCTCCACGAGTCCTTTTGCGGCTTGTCCATTCGCTAGGAAATCGTCGACGATGAGGACTTTATCCTGTTGGGAAAGATACTTACTTGCGATAGAGACAGTATTTGAGACTTGTTTTGTAAATGAGTAAACTTCGGCAGTAAGGATGCCTTCGTTCATCGTGATGTTCTTTGATTTCTTCGCAAAAATCATCGGAACTCCAAGTGCGTCCGCTGTATAAAGCGCTGGAGCAATTCCAGATGCTTCAATCGTTACAACCTTCGTAATACCAGCGGCCTTAAACTTGTCCGCAAAGACTTTTCCAATCTCTTTCATCAAGTTCAAATCCACTTGGTGAGTGAGAAAAGAATCCACTTTAAGGATGTTTTCGCCTAAAACATAGCCATCTTTTAGAATACGTTCTTCTAATGTTTTCATAAGTCCTCCTTCAAAATAATCGACAGAAATAAATGCAACTCCAACCCGGTCCAAAAACCGTACATTCTTAAACCGTTTGTTAGGATAGTTATGATTTTACTGTTTTTATTTTGAAAAAGCAACTGTTTAATGTGCTGTCTTGTATATTTTTACGAACGATATGCACAACTTATATCGTAACGTTCATTTTTAGAGATAAGAGCACAAAAAAACGAGCAGGAAAACCTGCTCGTCTAAAATTTACGTTTTAAATTATTTTTCTTCAGCTTTTTTATTTGTTACAAATACAATTGCACCAATTGTAGCGAAGATTGCTGATAATACCCAGTAAGCATCACGAATTGAACCAGTGTTTGGTAATTCAGGGCTTGGTGTAGTTGTTGTTGTTCCAGGAGTTGGAGCAACCACTGTCGTTGTATTACCTGTTGTTGAACCTTCTGTTGTTGGAGCATCCGTTGTTGTTGTTGTAGTTGTTCCAGGAGTTGGAGCAACCGTTGTTGTTGTTGTTGTTGTTGTAGTTGTTGGAGCATCCGTTGTTGTTGTAGTTGTTGTAGTTGTTGGAGCATCCGTTGTTGTTGTTGTTGTTGGAGCATCCGTTGTTGTTGTTGGAGCTTCCGTTGTTGTTGTTGGAGCTTCCGTTGTTGTTGTTGGAGCTTCCGTTGTTGTTGTTGGAGTTTCTGTTGTCGTTGTAGCTGCTGTTGTTGTAGCAGTAGTAGATTCAGTTGTTGTTGTAGATTCAGTCGTTGTTGTAGTTGGTTTATTTGAAGTATTCACAACTTTGATCACGTTTGAATCATCAATTTTCTCAACTTTTGAAGTATATCCATCAGGAGTGTTCACTTCTTCTACTGAGTACTCAATTTTCTTACCGTCTTTAATACCAGGTAATTTAGTGAAATCAGCTTTCCAACCAGACTCTTTTGTTAGAGTTTTCGTCATACCGTCTAATTTTTTACCATCAGCTACTAATTGAACTGTGATCTCTTTACGGTCTGCTTCGCTATCTCCAACCCATTCTTTTTGAACTGTAACAGTTGTGTCACCAGTCACCCAGAATTTCAATTCTGTGTTATTCCAGAACGCTGGATCTTCTTGTGGAGTTGTAATTTCGTCAGATTTCAATGTAGCGTTGTTGTCTACGCGAATTGTAGTCTTAGGAATTAATGTTTGGTATTCAACGATTACTTCTTCGTCTGATGCTGTTTTGAAAACATCACTTACGTCTGATAAATTCACAGTAAATCCATTACCGTCTGCATCGAACTTAACATGTTTCCAGAAATCCCAACCTGAAGCAACTACTTGTCCACCTTTTCTTAATGTGAATGATGGTTTTAAGTAAGTTCCCACGAAGAATTCACTTGCCGCATGGTTCGCAGCTGGAGCAAAAGTGATTTTAGAGTAATCTACCGCTGGAGCTTGAATACGGTCTGTTACTACTGGGTTTGTTAAAGCTTGTTTTTTGCCATCTCCGTTAATACGGATGAACCATTTAGTTAAGTAGTAGTCATCTCCAACATTCATCCATGCATAGTTTTCAGATGCATCTAATTTGAATTGTTTAGCTACATAGTCACCAGTAAGGTTGTATTTATTAATCACAGTTTCAAATACGCCAGGTCCATCAGGACGTGTAATCACGACTGATTCAGAACCTACTTTTGAAGTAGCTGTTTTGTTTCCAGGGTTTCCTGGTGTGTTATCCCATTCTGCTTTGTATGAGAATCCACCTTTTACGTTTTGGTTCATTGATTCGATTGCTTTTTTGAAAGTAAAAGTAATCTTTTTGCCTGTCATCGAAACAGTCGCTACTTCAGCACCATTGGCTTGTAGTGATTGTGTTGCGATTTCAGTGATATTAACACCTTCTGGAGCATCGATTGTGAAAGTATCTCCCTCTTTAACAGATTTACCTGTTAAATCCCAGTCGAAAGAAAATGTTACCTTTTGACCAGCTGCTGTTGCTTTTAAGTTTGAAACAGTTGGTGTTACTGTTGCTGCGTTAACAGGTCGCATTAAAGTAAGTCCTAAAATAGCCCATGCAATCATCGCAACGAATGCCACTGTCTTCTTAAAACTAGATTTCATTTTTTTCCTCCATTCCTTTTCTTGGCTCTGTGGCCTCATCTTGTTTGAACGCCCAAAAACGTTGTCCCACGTAATTTAATAGTACGTACAAGCCCATTCCAATCACGAGTGCGATATTTCCTTGTATTTTTTCTCCTGCTCCTTGGAAAAGATACAAGGCTATAGGTTTCGCAACCCCATATGCTAATAAATAACATACGGTCAAGTTAATCGCGAATCGGATAATGGCTTTTGAACTAGTTTCCTTCACCTCGAATGTGTACTTTTTGTTAAGGAAATAACTAAGGATTCCTCCACATAAGTAGTTCATCGCTGAAGAGACCCAATAATCCATCTGCAGCATATTAAAGCAGAAAAACATAATAGCCGTTCCGAACAATGTATTTATAATTCCAACGACGATAAATTTTAAGAACGTCTTATCAAATATTTTGAGTAGTTTATTTTTCAAATTGTTTCCTCCAAATTTACCCTCATTGGGTATATTATACACCTGTTTTCACAAAAAAGCACAACTTACGAATAAAAAATTTCATAAGTTGTGCCATTATTTTTCTAACTATTTCCAAAGATTACTCTTCTTCGTCTTCTTCGTCGAAATCTTTGTCTAAATCTTCGTCGTCGATGATAATTAAGTCTTCTTCGACACTTGCTTCGTCTACTAAGTCTTCATCAGCACCTAGTTCGTTCAAGTCAGAACGGTAAGCATCAATTTCATCTTCTTCATCTACATCGTCTTCAAGATCCACATCAATATCGTCGTCTAAGTCATCGCTATCAAGATCTTCGTCATCAAGAAGTTCTTCATCTTCTGGATCATCATCGTTGTAATCGATAAGGTCATCGCTACCGAATGCGTTAACTTTCTTACGTTTCTTACGAGGTTTTTTCACTTCTTCGTCTTCCATAGATGTCGCAATTTCTTCATCGATAGAATCGATTGGATACCAAGCACGTAATCCCCAACGGTTATCTCCAAGTGAGATAAAGCTTCCGTCGATGTTTAAGTCTGTATAGAAGCGAGCCATACGTGATTCTAACGCTTCGTCGCTTAATTCCATGTATTCTTGAATTTCTACTAATAATTGGTTGAAATCTAAAACTTCATTCTTAGCTTCTAAAATAGCATGCGCTACTTCGACCATTGATAATTCGTTTTTATTAATGCCATCGAGTTTCTTTAATTCCAATGGTTACACTTCCTTTCCGGTTCATCTTAAACAGTATAGCACAGATTCTTCATATTGTGCTACTTTAGAGAGATTTTTTATGCATTTTCCCCTGTTTGTAAATGGAACGTCACAAGCGAGCTTGTAATCAGCTGTCTTTGTTGGAATAACTGATATTCTAAAACTACTAGCACCGTCTCTTCTGCTTCTTCCACATGCAGTTGTTTTGTCTGAATATCAAAATGCATTTGACGACCAGCACCTAATTCATAGATTCCTTTCGTCGCCTTTGTTTTATTAAACTCCATCTTACTACGCGCATCGCCTTGACGATGAAGTGTCACATGTGGCACTTCGCCTGTTGTATCGACTTCTACTTTCACACGCGTATTCGTTTCATCCTCTACATAACTAAGCACAAAACCAGAGTCCTTGCGAAGACGCGTCGCATCCGCTAGCATACGCTGCTTCATCGTTTCCCCGCCTTGACTTAATACCGTTTCAATCGTTAACTTCACATTCCATCCCCCTCTCGTCCTGTATCTTCTTTCTCTTTCTCCACCCTTTCGGATTTTTATCGGGCAAGCAAACTCTACGCTCTAACCCACTATCCAAAAAGGTTTCTAAATTCATAAAACTTTTGATTGCGGAGAATCCTGCGCGACTTTTTGGGAGGGAGAACCTTTCGGATGTTATAAAAACAGTTATGGGAATTCGTATTAAATGCGAATTAGAGGGCGTAAGGAAATTTTTCCCTACGCCCTCTTTGAGGCTTTAAAGGTGAGAGACCATAGGCTCGAACCGGTACCTCATAACAGTTTTTATAACAGCAATCCGAAAGGATTCGAACCCCAAAAAGAAGCCGAAAAAATTCGTAGCCATCAAACATAATTTATTGTATTAATATTTCGCTAACTCTTGTTGTAATAGTTGGTTTACAACGCCAGGGTTTGCTTTCCCTTTCGTTTGCTTCATAATCTGCCCAACTAAAAATCCAACAGCACGGTCTTTACCATTCTTGAAGTCTTCAATAGACTGTGCATTGTTCGCCAACACATCTTGAATAATCGGTAATAACTGAGCAGGATCACTCAATTGAACCATACCGTGTTTTTCAACAACACCTTTTGCTGTTCCGCCTTCTTCTGCTAATAACAAGAAGACTTTCTTCGCTAATTTCGAACTGATTGTTCCGTCTGCGATTAATTGAATCATTTCTGCTAAGCTTTCTGGCGTTAACTTCAAGTCTTTCAATTCTAATTTCTTGCTGTTCAT
>CAKPVL010000056.1 GCA_934193545.1 uncultured Granulicatella sp.
TTATTCTTGAACTTTTTGGAACTGAAGGACAATTGTTTCTGGAAGATTATAAATTTCGTCATTTCCACTGAGTGTTAACGTTAGAATATCATTTTCGATTGAATATGAATATGTGACAGGTTTGTCGCTGAGAACAGAAGTTGTTGCTCGTATGTCACCTGCAAAGAAAATTGGGGCAGTGAAAGTAATGGTTTTTGCTTGAGTGTCCACTTTCCCGTTTTTAATCGTTCCATCAAGGGTCTGCTTATCCTCTGAAAGACCACCGACTGCATCAGGGAATTTTTTGAAAAGAAGTTCAACATAGCTCTGATATCGTTTGAGTCCTTCTTCTTTTGAAATATTTTGATTTTTAAACTCAGTATCATAGTATGCTTCAAAGCTAATATTCATATCATAGGCGCCATGATATTCAGCAGTATTACCATTAATCGTAATTTCAGAAGCAATCGTTGTTTTTTCAGCACCGATTAGCATAATTAGCAATCCGTCAAATTGATCAACCGGATTAGTGTATATTAGAATGCTTTCTAGACTGTCACGCAGATTATAAATCTTCCATTTTCCATCTAAAGAAACTTCCTGTTTGGCAATTTCAGTGGTCGCTTCAGTCTGAGCAACAGTGGATTCTTCTTGTTTTCCGGTACAGCCTGCTAGAAGTAGAAGTGAAAGGAAAGCAATCCACAGCGTTAATTTTTTTGTTATTGATTTATACATGTGAAGGCTCCTTTCTATTCTGTTACTTTCTTGAATGTCATTTTCATGGTTGCTAAAACTCCACGCTCGTTATTGCCTCTAGCGCTGACTACGAGCGTATCCCCATCTAATTCATATTGATAGGTGATTGGACGAGCAGGTTGCATGGTGATTCCTAATGAAAATGTCATGAGGAGAATTGGTGTTTCTTTAAAAGTAATCGTTTTGTTACTTGTATCTATAGCACCTTCAGGCAGAGAGAAATCGAATTGGTTCGTTTCTTTGTCCATCTCGATTTTAGTGACTTTTAAAGCTGGAAGGATTTTTGCATAACCATCATATAAAACAGACTTGAATTCGGATTTATCTGGGAAAGCATTTTTATAAATATGTTCATATAGATTCTCGTAATATTTTGTGAAGTTATAGCTGTATTTAAATTCAGCTTCATTTCCTGAAATAACGAGTTGCGGTTTCCAGTCAGCTAAATCATCAATCGCATAGGCGTACTGCGTTGGATCTGCACCTCTGAGGACAAATGATTTTCTTAAAGTGGTCTTCACATCGGTTAATTCCCAAGTGCCATCAAGAGTTTCGTTCTGCGCAACAGTTGTTTCTTGTGTAGTTGCTTGGCTAGTTGTTGTTGCGGTACTGCATCCTGCAAATAGGAGGGCACATAAAATCGTTAACGTACCTAGCCAATATTTTTTAGTCCATTGTTTCATAAAAGGACCTCCTAAAACTTGTTCTTCTTATTATATCGTAACTCTTTGTGACAAAAATCGCAAATCATTCTACGGAATACTTTAAAGTGTTGATAGGATATAAAAAAAGAATGTAGTGAAACTACATTCTTTTTTGTTTTGTCTAAGTAAGTCACCCTGGTGAATGGATTATTCCGCTACTTTTTTGAAATGCATTGTGTAGTAGAGAGTAACCGCATCTCCATTGTCAAGGTCTTGTTTTTGTTCGAGTGACAGTGTTAATATTCCATCTTCAAGGGTATATTTATAGGTCACTGGATATACGAATTTCCCACTCGAGAATGTTACTAAATCAATGAACATTGGTGCGTTCTTGAATTCAAACGTACCGGCACTTTCGTTAATGGTGATTTCCTTTAAGGTTTGATGGATTTCATATTTTTCATCATTGAACTCAAAGCTGAGGGGGAGATTATGTTTGTTATAAGTTTCCAGGTTTTTTTTCAAATCGTCATACTGATTTTTAATATATTGTTCTTTGGTTCCTTGGACACCTGTTAACTTTTGAGCCTTCGCGTAGTCATAGAAGTTGCCGACAGCCACATTGGTCGTTGCTGTAAGATCGTATACGGCAGAATCCCCTGTAATCGTTAGTGTCGGCGTCACGTCCTTGAAGGCATCAGAGTAGATAAGTCGGCGTGGAAGTCGACTCGAAAACTCCTCATATCCTAAGCTACGTTCGAGAGTACTTCTGAAGTCGATTTGTTCCCATTTTCCTTCCAGTGGATTGGAAGGAGCAGTTGTTGTAGTTGTTGTAGTAGCAGTTTGATTTCCGCAGCCGGCAAGCATTAAAAGAGAGCAGCCAGCAATGAATAATGGTTTTAAGTATTGTTTAAACATGGTCGCGTCTCCTTTCTATTTCTTTTCTGCACTTGGTACGCGTTTGAAAGTCAGTTCAAAATGAACAGGAAGATTATCCTTCGTCTTCATATCGGCGTAGATGGTCAAGATGCCGTCTTTTACTTCATAGTTGTAAGTTGCTGGATCGAATCTATGATCTTTACCCGCTGTCGTTAGAGGGAAGGAGTCAAGAATCATGAGCCCTTCGTCAAATGTGACAGTCTTTGCTTTTTCGTCAATAGTTCCTGTAGCCTCGTAGCTATAAGTTCCAGTCGATGTATCCATTGATGCTTTATATTTCTTGAAGTTTTGCACGAATTCTGTTTGTCCGTTAATATAACGGCTAACAAATGCGTCTTCTGTCATTTTTTTCTTATCCTTAGAAATATCGTAGTAAGCTTTGGCAAATTTCTTCGAGTCATATTGATAGCTTAGCGTTGCATTTGTGCCATCAACGGATAATTTCATCTTGAAATCTTTAAAGGCTTCAATAAATTTTTTAAAAGTATAAGAGTTCATATCAAATGGGGAAAAAGCTGTTTGAATCGATTCGAGCTCAAATACGGATTCCCATTCACCAGCGATATTATTTGAATCTTTTTGTTCTTGTTGCGCTTGCGCTTGTTGTGCTTGCGCTTGTTGCGCGTTATTGGCATTTTGATCTGAAGCTTGGTTCTGTCCACATCCAGCAATCACAAAAACTGTGGCAAGAGAGAAGAGACCAAGAAACAGTTTCTTAGTTTGTCTAATCATTGTTAGACCTCCTTCAAACAGATTGTTGTATTATGCTTATATTATACTTCTAATATTTTTGTTTTACAAGGGTTTTCACAAAAATTACCATCTTCTTCCGTCATTTCACCATTATTCAACAGGAAAAGAAGGAGCCAATCAGCTCTTCATTTATTAGAGTAGATTGGATGGAGATTCGGATAAACAGACTTTACGGTTCTGCCTCTATTTAAGAAGATAACTATTAGGACATAAAAAAAGAATGTAGTAATACTACATTCTTTTTTAGAGCTGTCTGGGAAAATATTCCTAGCGAAGAGATTATTCCGCTACTTTTTTGAATTTGGCAGACATAACCGTATTTAAATTATTATTGCCATCGCGTTGCTCAATCGTCAACGTTAAAATATCTCCATCAATCGAGTATTTATACGTCGTTTCTTTATTGGCAGGTCCAATAGATAGGATTGCAAGCTGCACAATATTGATCGCTTCTGGGAAGACAATCGTTTGGTTTGCTGTATCTAATTTACCATTTTTCAATACAGAATGAATCGTGCTATTATCTTTATCAAATTCATAAGTTGTATTTGGGTAGTCTTTAGCAGCAGATTGTAGATTGACTGATAATTTAGTAAATTGATTTTTAATATATTCGTCTTTTGTTTGCGTTACTTTAGATCCGTCTTTTTGTTTTAAGTAATCGTAGAACATTCCAAAACCATCCGCTAGAGATACAGTATAGTCGAATTCAACAGATGTACCTGTAATGTTTAACGTTGGTTTTAAATCTTTCCATGCTTCAGGATAAATTAGCTTGATAGCTGAATCATCATTTTTGAAATCTTTATAGGCTAAGCTACGTTGAAGAGCTGGTCTGAAGTCAATGGCTTGCCATTTTCCTTCAATTGGAACTGGGTCTTTTTGAGTAGTGCTACCTTTACGTTTGAAGTGTAGTTCATAGTGAACTGGAAGATTATCCTTTTTCGCTTTTCCGTCAATCGTTACGTAAAGCATGTCATCTTTTAGTTCGTAATGATATGTGTTTGGCGAAATGCGGTTTTCACCAAATGAGAAGAAGAATGAGTTTGCTACTGAAATTCCTTCATCAAAGGTCATAGTTTTGGCATCTTGATCAATAGAACCCGTTGCTTCGTAGCTAAATACACCTGTTTCTTTATTCATGCTGACTTTGTATTTCTTAAAGTCGGCTGCGAGGTTTTCATGAGAGTCATATTGGAGTTTTTTGAATTCTTCTTCAGGCTTTCCTTTAGCGTCTTTTGAGAAAGTGGAGAAAGCTTTAATAAAGTTATCAATGTTATAATCGTATTTAATCGTTGCCGTATTGTTTTCAATCTTCATGTCCATTTTGAAGTCTTTGACAGATTCAAGCAATCGTCCAAAGTTTAATCCATAGAGAGTATAGGCTCCGATGGAATACGAAAAAGCATCGACTACATCGACCAATTCCCAATCACCATCAATTGTTTCTACTTTTGGTGCTTCTGTTTGAGCAGAACTTTGAGAGTTGCTTTGGTCTTGAGAACAAGAAGCCAGTACGAAGACTGAGAATAGAGCAACAAATGCTAAAAATAATTTCTTATAATGTCTAAACATTGTTAGACCTCCTTAATAGAGTAATTCTAATATAATTAAATTATAACGATTACAATTTTTATTTGCAACGGTTTTCACGAATTTTACAAGCTTGCCCCGTAATTTCACCGATTATTCAAATGAAAAGTGTAAAAATCTTCTGCACGGCTGGAGCAGTATTTGAGGTTCTTTAGGTATATTAAGTGAAATTCAGTCCCTTAAGTCTATTAAAATACGGAGAAACTTTGGGGAATAGTTATGATAACCGCGACAAACAAGCAATGTGAAATAGAGCGGGTTAAAGTTTTCAACTTTTACCCGCTCTTTGAAGCTTGCTAGGGTTGAGACTTAAGGCTCAACCCGGTGTAGCAGTTATCATGACTATACCGGACCGAAGGTACCGAAGTATTTTAATAGATCATAAACACTATATTTTTTGCACACAAAAGCCCCTTGAGAAATTCT
>CAKPVL010000057.1 GCA_934193545.1 uncultured Granulicatella sp.
AGAATCATGCGGATTCTATAAAAGCAGTAATGGGGAATCATATCAAAACGAATTAACGGGAGTTAGGAATTCATTCCTTACTCCCGTTTTTGAGGCTTTGAAGATGAGAGACCCAAGGCTCGAGCCGGTATCCCATTACAGCTTTTATGAAGACATCCGCAATGATTCGAAAGAACGAAATCTCCATTAATTGCACTCTTATCCTTTTATAAGAATCATCCTCATCCTTCTTAAACCACCCCAGCCATAAATCAAAACCTTCGGTTTTATATTTAAAGCACAAAAAAAGACTCGTATTGCTACGAGCCTTTGAAAAATTAGTCTTCAAGCGGGCGAGAGAAGTTTGCAATCTCGCGTTGTACGTATTCTAAGTACGCTTCAACAGACATTGATTTAGTTTCTTTAGAACCATAACGACGAACAGTTACAGTACCTTCTTCAACCTCTTTATCCCCAATTACTAATTGATAAGGGATTTTTTGAGTTTGAGAAGCACGGATCTTGTAACCCATTTTTTCATTACGGTCATCAAGTTCTACACGCATTCCTAAGCGAGCCATTTTTTCTTTCAACTCACGTGCAGCATCATAATGATGTTCCACACTTACAGGAATGATTGTTGCTTGAACTGGAGCTAACCAAGTTGGGAATGCTCCTTTGTATTCTTCGATTAAGTAAGCTACGAAACGTTCTGCAGTTGAAACAACCCCACGGTGGATAACCACTGGACGGTGAGTATTATCTCCATCTTCACCAACGTATGTTAAGTCGAAGCGTTCTGGTAATAAGAAGTCTAATTGGATTGTAGACATTGTTTCTTCTAATCCCATTGCAGTACGGAATTGAATATCTAATTTAGGACCGTAGAATGCTGCTTCACCGATAGCTTCGAAGTATTCTAATCCCATTTCATCCATGGCTTCTTTTAACATTGATTCTGCTTTGTTCCACATTTCATCGTCATCGAAGTATTTATGTTTATCTTCAGGATCACGATAGCTTAAACGGAAGCGGTAATCTTTTACGTTGAAGTCGCTATATACTTCACGGATTAAGTCTAAAATACGTTTGAATTCGTCTTTAATTTGGTCAGGACGAACGAATGTATGTCCATCGTTAAGAGTCATTTCACGTACACGTTGTAAACCAGATAACGCACCTGATTTTTCATAACGGTGCATCATTCCTAATTCAGCAATACGAATTGGTAATTCACGGTAGCTGTGGATGTGGTTTTTATAAACCATCATGTGGTGAGGACAGTTCATTGGACGTAATACAAGCATTTCGCCATCGCCCATGTCCATTGGTGGGAACATATCTTCTTGATAGTGAGCCCAGTGACCTGAAGTCTTGTAAAGACCTACATCAGCCATAACTGGAGTGTACACGTGTTGGTATCCAAGGCTGATTTCTTTATCCACGATGTAACGTTCAATTGTACGACGGATTGTAGCTCCTTTTGGTAACCAGAATGGTAATCCTGAACCAACTTCTTGGCTAATCATGAATAAGTCTAATTCTTTACCTAATTTACGGTGGTCACGTTCTTTAGCTTCTTCACGCATCTTCAAGAATTCTTTTAAGTCTGCTTTATCGAAGAATGCTGTACCGTAAACACGTTGCATCATCTTGTTGTTAGAGTCACCTCTCCAGTAAGCTCCCGCAAGTGATAATAGTTTGAAGACTTGGATACGTCCTGTTGAAGGAACGTGGATACCACGACATAAGTCTACGAAGTCTTCTTGTTGGTAAACAGTGATTGTTTCATCTTCTGGTAAACCGTTAATTAATTCTACTTTATAAGGGTCGTTAGCGAAGATTTTTAACGCTTCTTTACGGCTTACTTCGCGACGAACGATTGGATAGTTTTCTTTAACGATTTTCATCATTTCTGCTTCCACTTCTGGAAGAGCATCTTCAGTTAATTGATTTGGCATATCAGTATCGTAGTAGAATCCTGTTTCAATCGCAGGTCCAACTCCGAAGTGAATTCCTGGGTATAAACGAGTTAATGCGTGTGCTAATAAGTGTGCTGTTGAGTGACGTAAGATTCCTAATGCATCTTCGTGATCTGGTGTAACGATTTCGATAGAAGCATCTTCTTCGATTGGACGATCGAAGTCTACTAATTCTCCGTTCACTTTACCTGCTAATGCTTTTTTCGCTAAGCTTTTGCTAATGCTTTCTGCAACTTCTTTTACTGTAATTCCTTTTGGAAACTCCTTAACGGCACCATCTGGAAAAGTAATTTTAATCATTGACATTTTCTTCCTTCTTTCTTTTTGAAATTTCTGAAATAAACAAAAAATCCCATAGTCTGCTCCTGCAAACTATGGGACGTCATATTCTACGTGGTTCCACCCAAATTTGTTCATCAAAAAAGATGAACCTCAACGGAATAACGCTCCGATGCGCCTTGCTCTACTGAATTCAAGCAAAGATTCAAAAGTGGTAAAACTATTCCGGATGAAGTGTTGCACCAACCCACTTCTCGCTGAAATGTAACCAAGAGATAGTTTCTTGTCTTTTTCATCATTTTCAAAATATTTAGTTCATTAGTATTTAACCACTAATCTTTCATATTTTCAAGCATTTTCAATTATGATGGATTTCTGTGATTTTGTCCATCGACAAAATACTCTTTTGCTAAGAAACGAATTCGTTCAATCAGACGTTTTGCTTTAAGAAGCTCTTGGTCTCCTTTGTTTGAATGAGCAAAGTGCGCTTCTAACTGATCAATCGTGAAGTTCGATGTGAAGAACGTTGGTAATTCTTGCAACATACGGTGTTGTAAGATAACCATCAACACTTCATCTCTGAACCATGCGCTATTCATTTCCGCACCGATATCATCCAACACTAAGATTGGTGTGTTTTTAATCGATACTAATTTCGCTTCAACGGTATTGGTCGCAATGGCTTGCTTAATTTCTGCGCTGTACGTTGGAACATTGACAAGCGTCGTTTCAACGCCGTTCTCAGAAAGCTCATTTGCTAAGGCACCCATCATATATGTTTTTCCAACACCAAAAGGTCCTGCTAAGTATAATCCTTTGTGGTATGTAGTGCTGTCCGTTTTGTAAGCTTCGATAAAATTCAATAACTCTCGAATGACATCTTCTCTCTCTTTTGTAAGAGCCGTATCAGAGAAACGAGCCTCCGCGATATTTTTTGGCATATTGATGGAATGAATCAGGCGTTTACGTTTACGTTCTCTTTCCTCACGAATTGCTTCTTCGGTACGTTTGTAATTCACTAAAATAAATCCATTATGCACTTCTAAACATGGTTCGAGACCTGGAGCTTTCACTTCCTTGTTGTTCTTTCTGGCATCTCTTTCCATTCGAAACTCCAATAACGCAGACAATCCTTTACGAATAGCTTCCGGAGTCAATTCTTCTTTATGTTGTTCAAGAAAAGCTTTCACATCTTCATCTTCAAAGATTTCTTTTTCGATGTTTTGCATGTTCGGCATGCCTTGTGTTGCTCCTCTTTGATCTAAAAATCCTTTTAACCCTTCCAATTCGTTCACCTCCGTTATTGTTGTTCCCTTTGATTACTTGTTTTTAATTTTGCGATTTGCTCGGCTAAATTACTTGAAACTTGTGAGGATTGGCCTTCACTAGGAGCAGGAGTTTGTTTCACCTTCGCATTAGAATCTTTGGCCCAATCTGGCAATTGTTCTTGATAGCCACCCGGTCTTCTGTAGTTATTCTTACCTGCATTATGCAGCTGTTGTTTGCGTTTCACTTCTCGTTGCAAGTCGCGGTTTCTAACTGCTTCCATCGCCTCTTGAGCCGTCTTGATTTCTTTTGTAGCCCAGTCGTTGGCAATGGCATCGATAAAGTTTCGAGCCAGTGTCGCATTATCGAGTTGCACCAATGCGTAGTGGAATAAAATATTTAACACTTCGTTTGGCAAGCCGCTAACAGATACTAAATCAAAAATTAATTGTCGCTCTGCTTTTGAAACATAACCTTTCTTTTGCGCCTTGATGCTTGAAACAAAGTCGATTGGCGCCATTCCTTTAGCCGCTTGAATCAATTGCTGGATGGCTAACTCTTCTTCTGACACGCCTTCCACTACTTGCACTTCAGTCGATTCTGCCACAGGAGTTTCTACGACTTCTTCACTACGAAGTTGCGTCACTTTATCCTGAGCAGCCTCTTGCCCTAATTTCAACAAGAACTCTTCATCAATGACCTTCGTTGTTAAATCAGACGCAATCACTAAGAATTGCGCGATTTCTTGTTCAGTAAAACCATAGGCGCGGTATAAGGCGTCGACGATTTTGCGAACTCCCTTAGTGATGGAATTCAAATCGACGAATTCTGTTTTTAACAGCCCTTCGATTAAATCCCAATCCACATCCGACGTAAACTCGAATTCAGGTTGTTGCTTACTATCTAATACCATACGATTTTCTTGTGCGTGGTTTCTTGTATAAGATTCCATGTTATAAGGAAGTCGGTACGCTTCTTCAAACTGCGCA
Source organism: uncultured Granulicatella sp. (assembly GCA_934193545.1). GTDB lineage: Bacteria > Bacillota > Bacilli > Lactobacillales > Aerococcaceae > Granulicatella. The sequence goes on from CAKPVL010000057.1 coordinate 4,496, forward strand.
CTGTCGTTCTCTCCTAAGTCGCCTGGTTTCGACACTAAGAATCGTTGTTTTAATTTCTCAAAACGATGATTCCCAATTTGGTTTAACAGTAATGTCGAAAGCAAGGCATCTTTGAAAAAGAGACGCGGAGACGTTGGGGCTTGTAATTCCATCGTGTACGTTTGAGGGCGTGAAGCGGTTGGCTCCTTACGATACGTTTTGAGTAACCCAATCCCTTCCAAACGAGTTTTGGCTAAGTAAAAGTCTGGCATTCCTAAATTCGTCATGGACAATAATTCAGAAATGGAGAAGACTTCGCTCTCATATTCCGATGGAGATAACTCACCGTACAAAGTCGCATACAAAAGAGTCGCTTCTTTCCCAATGAACGGAGCGTATAATTGCATTAAAAATTGGATTTCTCTTTCGGTAATCCACACAGGTTGTACCACGAGGATACCGTCTTTAGGCTTATACTGTGCCCACGGAAACTCTTTTGAGTGCATTCTTGTAATTCCTTCCTATTTTTCTTGGCTGTCCATAATCATAGACATTCTTTCTAATTCTTTTAAGAACATTTTGCGGTCTGTAAATTGACGATACACACT
>CAKPVL010000058.1 GCA_934193545.1 uncultured Granulicatella sp.
TCGAACAGCTTCTCTTCGTACACATCTTCCCCGAATAGCACCTTTGTCTCACGTCCCATGATGACGTTCGTTGGCTTCGGTTGAATATTTTGCACGATAGACACCACTTCCGGATACGCCGCTGTAATGTCTCTGACAATCGCCTCCGCTTGTGGCAACACCTTTGTTCTCGTCACAAAAATAATCATCACTTGCTGCGTACGCAATCCACGTCGCACGATAATATGCTTCAAGTCGCCCGTATTGTTGGCTTCATCATACGCCACCACTGGATACTTTCTCAAAATATCACGCACCGCCACAATCAAGCGGTCGATTTCAGGGTCTTGAATATGGAAATCTTCAATTGGAATTAAGTCATGCGAGTTCTTCTTGAAGAAACCTGTCGTCAACTGACCATCCACCGTACGCACTGGAATTTGCGCCTTGTTTCGGTAGCCCAGCGCACTCTCCATTCCAAGCGTAGGTCTTACTTCAAGTTCTGGCATCTTCGCGATTTTCGTCATTACATTTTTCACTTGTTGCTGCTTAAAGGCTAGCTGACTTTCGTAGGTCATATGTTGCAACGGCATGGTTCCTACACGGGTTCCAAGGGCGTCTTTCACCTCTACGCGATTAGGGCTTACTTCCAGCCATTCCTCCACACGCGCGTAGCCATAGCTTTTTCCAATCTTCATCGTCTTCACACGCACGACTTCTCCAGGAATACTATTTTCAATAAATAGCGGGAATCCATCCACCTTCCCAACGCCCAGTCCTTCATGCGTTAAATCTTCAATGGTTACTGTATAAAATTCGTTTTTCTTCATTTCTGTTCCTCCAGAGTTTATCACGTTTATTATACCGTCTTTTAGTGGAAATAAAAAGGCTACTCCAACAAGAGTCAGAGTAGCCAATTAAATTTTTTAATATCCAAACGGTTTGAGCTGAATATCCACCTCATACCCATTTTGGTGCGCTAGTTCGATGAGTGTAGATAATTTTGGGTTGATCTTCCCTTTTTCCAACCGTGAAAGGTTCGTTCGCTCAATCCCCATTTTCTTCGCATACTCCGCTTTTGATAAATTGCTTTCCATACGGAGTTTAATAATTCGAAGAGCAGCCCTGTGCATCGCTAATTCTCTAGCTAAGTCCTCTTTAAATTTCGGATACCGGGAAGCTAAAGTAGTGAACGTTTCTTCTCGTATAGAACTCACTGCCATTCACCCCTTCCGTAATATCTTCTACTTCAAAGACCAAGTGCATCCTTCCATCTTTTTCATTGATTCTACCCCATTTTTCAATCATTTCTGGAGTCACACCTTCTTCTTCAATCAGTTGCACAATCGCAGCGGCCTTTACCATTCTCCCATACGGCATTGCCTCTAATTCTTCGAAGTCCGATTTTGTAAATTCGCGTTTATACCTCATAAATACACCTCCGTTTTTCCTTAAGTGTATCATGCATGATACGTATCATACATGATACATCTTGCTCACTTCTTATACTATTTTGCTCAAAAAAACCTCCAAAAGGCCACACTCTTTGGAGGAAATACGATTAAATCGGCATTTTCACTTATTTTCAACTCGAAGTCCTAGTTGTCTATGGAGCCTTAACTCTCAAAGCACCATCGCTAGAAGCTTTCACATAATTTGTAGTTGAACTCGTCATCGCAGAAATGGCGTGCGTTTCCCGAAACATCCGCACGACTCGTCTCGAGTCCTTTGCGTTGTTCCGGTCCAACGTTCCATTTCTGAGCGCGATGTCTCGTATCCTTAAAATTACGGAGAATCTTACGGATTTTATAATAGCTGTAACGGGAATACGCATTAAATGCGAATTAGGAGGTGTAGGAATTCATTCCGTACACCTCCTTTGAGGCTTTAAAGGCGAGAGACTCGAAGAGGCTCGAACCGATGCCCCGTTATAGCTTTTATAAAAGAATCCGTAAGGATTCGAAGTAATCCAGTAGCACTCACTCTTTTAATTTTTTGCTTTCGGTTTTAAGAAGAAGAAGTTTAGGACTAGTAGCACCACAATCCATACACCAGGGACGATGAAGTTTTGGGCTGTTAAGTCGAAATCTTTTTTGGTAAAGTAATCCACAAAATTCCCCATAAATGTATAGTGTGTCACTTTTGATACCGCATCGCTCAACATTGAGAACATCGGTAAGAACGCAATCCCCATCATCGGAATCGCACCATTTACTTGCGCTTTTGCTTGCGTATCTGTCAACGCACCCACTAGTAAGTTAATTAAAATCACACAGATTGCCACGCTTGTCACGATGGCACCATATTCCATCCAATGACCTGAAAGATCCGCTTTAACAATCATTGGGAAGCTCACAATCGTAATCATTGCTAAAACGACTGGGTAGAATAAGATTGAGATTAAGTATTCGATTGAGTGAATGCCGCTTAAGAAGAGTGTCTTCAAGTTTTTCTTTTCTTTTTCTTCAGCAAGCATAATTGTAATCATTGATCCGACAGATAAGCTAAGAGCTAGCGGAATCATCATGAATAGGATTTGTACGGCTACTTGTGGGTTGCCGTCTTTGTTCATAAAGTGGTCGTATGCTAGTAACATTCCGTATGGGAATACGATTTGGAATAACATAGCTCCATTGCTCAAAATCATTTGTGTACGTAGCCAAATTAAGGCGCTAATTCTTTTAATCATTTAATTTCTCTCCTGTCAATTGAATAAAGATGTCTTCTAACGTTGGTTCCATTGAGTGAATCAGTTCCACTTGTGTCATATCTTGGGCTTTTAAGTTTTCAAATGCCATCACTTGTTCGCTGTGGTCAATGAAGGTCACTTTCACTCGTTTTTCTTTGTTGTATTTTTGAATAATGTCTCGTGGTGTTCCGATTTCCACTAGGTCCCCTTGGTTTAGTAGGGAAATGCGATCACACAACTCTGTGGCTTCGACCATGTCGTGTGTCGTTAGGAAGATTGTTGTGCCTGCTGCTTTTAGTTCTTCCAACAGACGGTGGATCTTCTTAGAGGTCATTGGGTCTAGCCCACTCGTTGGTTCGTCTAGGAAGAGTAACTCTGGTCTGTTTAAGAGTGCTCTTGCTAAGAACATTCTTTGACGCATCCCCGTTGAAAGTTTTTCCGCGATTGTCTTCTTACTTTCTAGTAGTCCAACTTGTTCAAGCACTTCATCGACGCGGCTATTTGGTAATCCGTAAATCTTTGCGTAGACGATTAAGTTCTTCTCGAGACTTAATTTTTCGTAGTAGCCACTTGAATCTCCAACGAGTCCGATATGCGCTAAGTCTTCTGGGGTAAGGTCTTTTGTATCTTTACCAAGAAGTTGTGTTGTTCCTTCGTCGGCTTTTAGTTGGCCAGTTAGGATATTGATGAGAGTTGTTTTCCCTGCTCCACTCGGTCCTAAGAACCCGAAGATTTCTCCTTTGTCGACATTGAATTGAATTTGGTTTAGAGCTGTCTTGTTTCCAAAACGCTTTGTAATTTTTTCTACTGTAATCATGTTTGCCTCCATGTGTTGTTCTTGATGATTCTACTTTAACAAAAACAAAGGTCACTCAGTAGGCCCGTCCGTCACGACTCACCATGACAAAAGTCACGATAAAAAATGACTGCAGAATTTGACAGCTTCTATCATAGAATTAGGAATTTTTCTTGTATTTACATAGAATTTCGGAACCCTTTTCATTATTGTTGTAAACGCAATTCTTCCTCTTTACTTTCCTGATTTTTACTACTATAATGCAGGTAGAGAAAGGGGGTAGCGATTATGAACGTACCTACACTAGCATCACAACGTATCTCTCTAAGGCCCTTTCACGAAACTGACATGGAGATTGTTCAGTCATTGCTAACCGACCCACTAGCAACGTCCAATCTTCCATGGGTATCTGCAACGTCTCATTTAAATGCAGAGAACTTTTATACACACCTAATGGACAACGATCCGTACTTTTTTATGATTGAAATGAAGAATTACGACCTGCCAATTGGCTTTATGAAAGTCTCCACAGACAAAAGTCATCTATTGGATTTCGCGCTGCTCGAAGAATACTGGCATCGTGACATTTTAATTGAAGCCTTTCAATTAATCCATCCGTGCCTTATTGAGCAGGGAATCTCAGAGCTCTATTTAAAGGTAGAAAGTACGCACACAGACTCGTGCGACTTCGCCAAACGCATCGGATTCTTATACGAGCACTCTTATGACCTTCCAGACGGAAGCACGGTCCGCCTGTTCCATATGATTCTCAACCCTGAGAAAGCTCGCTTCAATCCCGAATTGTGGCAAGAAAACTCTGAACACTACATCGAAACCTTTTAGAATGCAAGAAACTCCGACTGGAATCCCAGCCGGAGTTTCTTTTCGTATAGAGCGCCTTCCCATTTTGTATCGCTCCCCTTCTTGAAGAGTTCGAAGCATTTCTTCAAAAGCATAAACTAAATTAATGATTACGAAGTGACTTACGGATTCTATAGTAGCAGTAACGTGAATAAGCATTAAAACGAATAAGCGGACGTAGGATTTTTAATCCGTACGTCCGCTTTGAGGCTTTAAAGGTGAGAGACTCGAAGAGGCTCGAACCGGTGCAACGTTACCGCTACTATAAAGACATCCGTAAGGATACGCAGTAATCATTCATGCACCATTTAGCAGTTTTATTTTGTTTGAAATGCTTCGAAGTCGAATGCTTCGCCTTTGATCTTGTCTGGTAAGATGAGCGCGATTAAAATACCGATGATCGCCGGTCCCATCCATCCAAGCGACAACCCTTGCAACGGAAGAATTTCCAACGCTTTGGCTAATCCTTCTAATTTCAACGCTGAAGCTAAACTTGATACCGTTGAAATAATCGTTGTCAACGCCACTGTTAACTGCATTCCTCTCTTAGAGAACGCCACTTTCTTATTCACTAATACGAAGAACGCAATCACAACTGTAATTGGATATAAGATCATCAATACTGGAAGTGAGAATGCGATAATCGTTTGAAGACCAAGTGTCGCTACACCAAATCCGATTAATGTAAA
>CAKPVL010000059.1 GCA_934193545.1 uncultured Granulicatella sp.
AAAAAAGAAGTGACGAAAAAAGAATATACCGTATTCCCAACGCCACAAAAGGTAACGTATGGAGATGGTGTAACGGCTCTTGAGGGAACTGTGAACCTTGTTTTCAGCGATAGCCTTGATATTTATACACGGAATCGTGCTAAAGAAGTCCTTCAAGCGAACAACGTGTCGTATACAACGAGCACGAAGGAAGCTGAAGGGGCAACGAATATTTTCCTTGGAGTACATGGGGAGTCTCCATTAGCGGAAAAAGAAGTGCAAGATATCTCACCGGACTTATATAACAAGATTGACGCGTATGTGTTGCGCGTGAAAAATAATAAGATTTCAATCGTCGGAAAGGATACTGATGCGGTGTTCTTTGGACTTACAACATTGAAACATATGCTCAGTGAATCACCAACTCCAGTTCTTCATGACGTGACAGTGGAAGACTATGCAGAAGTGAAGAACCGTGGCTTTATCGAAGGATACTATGGGAACCCTTGGACGAAGCAAAACCGTGAAGACTTGATGCGTTATGGTGGCGAATTGAAATTAACGCAATATTACTTTGCACCAAAAGATGATCCATACCACAATGCGAAATGGCGTGAACTGTATCCAGATGAAAAACTCGCTGAGATTCGTGACTTGGCGCGTGTCGGAAATGAAACGAAGACGCGTTATGTGTGGACCATCCATCCATTTATGCATAACAAGATGCGCTTTGATACGGATGCTTTATACAAACAAGATTTAGATGTGATTAAAGCGAAATTCACGCAATTACTCGATGCAGGGGTGCGTGAGTTTGGGGTGCTTGCCGATGATGCGGCATGGCCTGTGGGTGGCTACAACAGCTACAATCGTTTAATGCATGATTTAACAGACTGGTTAACGGAAAAACAAAAAACTTATAGCGGTCTGCGCAAAGATATGATTTTCGTGCCAGCATGGTATATGGGACAAGGAACCGAAGACGAACTTCGCACGCTCAACGAACATCTTCCAGAAACGGTTCATTTAACATTAACTGGGGGTAAAGTTTGGGGTGCGGTGGATCAAACATTCCTCACAAACTTGAAACGCAATCTAACAGAAGGCGGCAAGAAGTACAATCCAATTCAATTCTGGATTAACTGGCCATGTAACGACAATACGAAACAACACTTAATTCTCGGTGGCGGTGAAAAATTCCTTCATCCAAATGTCGATTTATCGCTTGCCCATGGAATTATGCTTAACCCAATGCAACAATCTGAAGCTTCTAAAGTAGCGCTCTTTGATATGGCGCAATACGGTTGGAAGCAATGGCGTAGTGCCGAACAGGCAGAAGAAATTAACGACATGGCGTTTAATTATGTGGTAAACGGTAATTTCAAAGAAAGCGACGTCTCTAAAGCATTCCGTGAACTCGGAAAACATATGCGCAACCAAAACCGTCCACCTCATGTGACAAAACTCGAAGAATCGATTGAACTCGCTCCAAAATTGACGGCCTTTTACAACAAACTAAAAGCGGGTCAAAACTTGGATGCAGAACGTAAAGAGTTGAAAGAAGTCTTTGCGCAATTGAAAGCTGATGCGATTCTCCTAAAAGAAAAAGGGGACAAGAAGCTGATTGAGCAAATTCACTACTGGTTAGATAACACTGTGGACCAAATGAATGCGTTGGAAGCTTTACTTACAGCAACAGAAGGACTTGCGGAAAATAATAGTGCCAAAGTCTGGGATAACTACTATGCTGGCTTGAAGCATTATGACCAATCGATTAGCTATGCGTTCTTCTATGTGGACCACTATGAACGTGCAGAATTTGGGGTACAACATATTCGTCCATTTATTAATAACTTGAAAGAATACTTGGCAACGCATATTCAAACGATGCTTCACCCGGATAAACTCGTGACAACCTTTATTACAAACCGTGCGGGGGCAGAAGGTGGACTCGAAGAAGTGACAGATGGTGATTTCGATACACATGTGATTGTGAAGACGACGACTGTGATTGAACGAGACGACTATGTGGGCTTACGTTTCAACAAACCGCTCAAGATTCATACGCTTGGATTTGCCACAGGAACGAAGACAGCCGATAACTACACATTTGGTAATGCCGTTGTCGAATATCAAAACGAACAAGGCGATTGGGTAGCTATCACGACTCCAACTTACACTGGTCGCGAACGGACTCTTGAATTCAAAGACCTCGATATTACGGCTCAAGCAGTGCGCATGCGTGCGACAGCCAAGAAAGATAATGCATGGCTTGCGATGCGTGAAATTGCGGTAAATAGACCGCTTGAAATCGGTAGTAAGAAGGTTAGAGGTAATATTACCTTAAGCTCTAATATCGTGTACAAATATGGAACAAGCGTCCTTCAAATGCAAGACGGCAAGGATACCACAGAATCGATGATGGCGCATGCGAACCAAACGAATGTCACTCCAGAAAATGCATGGGTTCAAATGGACCTTGGTGGGGCTAAGAAAGTGAAACATGTCCGTCTTGTTCAAGGGGAACGTGATAAATTAGCAGCTGGGGTCCTCGAATACTCAACAGACGGTAAACAATGGACGACACTTCAAACATTAGCTGGCGAACGTACGGCAGATATTCTTCAAGAATTTATGGCGCAATTCGTTCGTGTTCGTAACACGCAACTCCTCAGCAAATGGTGGAGAATTGGGGAATTTACGGTCGATGTGGATACTCCAAATACCGATTTAACGGTAACAAACGTTGATAGCTTGAAGGAAACACCAGTCGTGGACAGCCGTGGCAGCTATGAAATGACCTTGCCACAAGGAACGACTCTACCAGCAAACGGCTATCTTGGATTGAAATTGGACCGCCTACACGAAGCAAAATCCATCGCATTGAAAGATGCAGGAGAAACAGGATTAACGCTTGAATATTCTGCAAACGAAGTGGAATGGATGAGTGCCGACCAACTTCCTGAACACGCATTAGTGCGCTACGTTCGTATCGTGAATAAGACGGATAAAGACCAAGCGCTTCCTGCGGGTAAATTAGTCGTGAAGACACAAGAAGTGGATCCAACTGAACTACAATCAACAACAATGGGTATTCACCAATACTATGGGGCAAATGACGTTCGTCGCACTCACAACTTAGGTCAATTATTCGACGGTGATTTCAATAACTTTGTCGAATTCTCAGATTACCAACATAAAGACGGAGAAATCGTGATGAAACTCGGCACAACTCGCCAAGTGAAGAAGATTCGCGCGTATATCCAAGATGCAGAACGCAACTATTTACGTGACGGTAAGATTCAAGTGAGCGAAGACGGTAAGAACTGGACGGATGTTGTGACAGTCGGGGACGGCGTGGAAAATGAAATTCACGACGATTCCTTAACAGACGGCTGGACACATGATGCGTCAAACCCAGGCAACCGCTATATCGAAGGCGTTCTTGAAACTCCAGTAACGGCGAAATTCATGCGCGTGCTCTTTACTGCAGAATATAACGCACGTTTCGTAGGATTTAGCGAAATCGTGATTAACGATGGCGAATTTATCAACCCTGAAAATAATCCAACGGTGACAGGAACAGGCGCTGAAGATCATGATAACTTGAAGAAGAGTATGGCGGACGGCAATGTCTTAACTAGCTATGCGACAACTGAAAATAAAGGGGAACTCGTATACCACTTGTCAGAAGAGACTGCGGCTAACCATGTTCGATTGATTGCGGATGTTCCAACAGGTACGACCGTGAAAGTGAGTGTGCGTACGCTAAACGAAGCTGGCGAATCGGTATGGAAAGATCTCGGTAAAGTGAAATCAAGCTTCCAAACTTTCGCACTTCCTGGAGAAAATCCTCGTATCCTCGATGTGAAAGTCGCTTGGGACGGTGGATCTGCAGAATTCTACGAATTATCAACTTTCACAAAAGAAGTTACAGAAGATGAAATTCAACCAGAAGAACCTGAAAAACCAGTAACGCCATTAACTCCGATTGCGACAGACGTGGCGAAACGCGTGTTAGAAGATGCTGCAACAGGCGTGAAAATCGCAGGTAAGGTTGCTGATTTGGAACAAGTGGCTCACGTATCGGTGCAAAAAGTACCAGACCAAACACTTCAAGGAAAGAACTATGATGCGTACGATATCCGCTTGTTGGATAAAGACGGCCATTCCGTTCAGCCAAAAGCAGCTGTATTAGTCAGCTTGCCAGCAAAAGAGGGTGGAGAAGTCGATAAAGTGTACTACATTACGCCAGCTAAGACACTCGAAAGTCTTCCATTTACACAAGAAGGTGGCAAAGTGGTCTTCGGAACGACTCACTTCAGTATTTATGCAGTTGTGTATAAAGGAGAAGTGGCTGCTGCGGAACCAACAACACCAACGACTCCAGCTGCGCCAGTAACGCCAGCAACTCCAAGTGCTCCGGTAAACCCAATGCCTGGAGAACAAGTAGCCGCTGCCCAAGCAGGAGAAAAACCAATGGCTAATCCAGCTCCACAAGCAAACGTTGCTTCTAATGAACTTCCAGCAACAGGAACTGCGGATGCAACTGCAGCTCTCTTTGTAGCAAGCCTCAGTCTCGCACTAGGCGCATTATTCCTCAAAAAAGGAAAAGAAGAAGCATAATCGAAACTAGACAACGCTTCATAGACCTGGCAGAAATGCCAGGTCTTTCTATTTTTGTAAAAACCTCATCGAGAAAAAATAACGTAATTAAATTATGAGAGGAGGATAAGTGAAATTGTGACTAAATTATGTTATAATTAAGTCACAAAATAAAAGGAGGAATGAATATGAAAATTATTCCGATGAGAGATTTAAAAAACACAGTAGAAGTAGAAAGACAATGCAAAGAAGAACAAGGACCTATTTTTGTAACTAAAAATGGGTATGGGAGATTAGTCGTGATGGATATCGAATATTATGAAAGCACGATTCAAAAAATGGAAGAAGCTCGC
>CAKPVL010000060.1 GCA_934193545.1 uncultured Granulicatella sp.
ACTCCAATCAGCATTCCACAAACAGACGTGGACTACGTGGTTGTAGTAGATGAAATCGGGGATCCTAAAGGGATTGCTAAAGGGGCAACTCGTTTCACTAAAAACCCTAAAGAATTATTAATCGCAGAATACGCTGCTAAAGTAATCACTGGTTCTCCATATTACAAAGAAGGATTCTCATTCCAAACTGGTACAGGTGGAGCTTCTCTTGCTGCAACTCGTTTCATCCGTGAAGCAATGATTAAAGACGGCATCAAAGCAAGCTTTGTACTTGGTGGTATTACAAACTCAATGTGCGAATTGTTAGAAGAAGGTTTAGTTGAGAAAGTCATCGACGTTCAAGACTTTGACCACCCATCTGCAATTTCACTTGCAAACAACGCAAACCACTATGAAATCGACGCAAGCATGTACGCAAACCCATTATCTAAAGGTTCAGTAATTAACCGTTTAGACGTTGCAATCCTTTCTGCTTTAGAAGTAGATACAGACTTCAACGTAAACGTAATGACAGGTTCTGACGGTGTTATCCGTGGAGCTTCAGGTGGTCACTGTGATACAGCCTTTGCTTCAAAAATGTCTATGGTTATCAGCCCATTAGTACGTGGACGCATCCCTACATTCGTAGAATCAGTAAATACTGTGATTACTCCTGGTACAAGTGTGGACGTGGTTGTTACTGAAATCGGTATTGCAATCAACCCTAACCGTCAAGACTTAATTGAACACTTCAAAGGTTTAGATGTACCTCAATACACAATCAAAGAATTACAAGAAAAAGCATACAGCATCGTTGGAAACCCAGAGCCAATCCAATATGGTGACAAAGTGGTTGCGGTTATCGAATACCGTGATGGAAGCATCATCGACGTTGTTCGCAATGTTTAATTCTTTGTTTGACGGAGCACCTGTGGATATCATGCAAATGCTTGATGCCAGAGAAAGACGTGCTCATACCCAACAACAATTACTAGAACAATTTAAGCCGTGTGTATTGGTGTCTATTACACTCAATATTCCAGGTCCTGTAAAAAATTCAGAGGCGATTACAACCGTCTTCGCCTCTGTCATTTCTGAATTAGATGAGGCTTTACAGTCTTTTGAGAAACTTCATCAAGAAGACTTCTCGCCTCAGACAGGGATGGAATTTTACCGAGTCCTTCGCGCAGATGCACTTCGTGTCAAGCGCGCTTGTACGGAATTTGAAGAAGGACACCCACTCGGACGATTACTCGATATCGATGTTGTTGAAATGGCTGGAGAGACTCCAACGCCAATTAGTAGAACAGCCCTTGGAATGACTCCAAGACGTTGTTTCATCTGCAATGAGGACGCAAAAGTGTGCGCCCGTTCTAGAAAGCACACAGTTCCAGAGATGCAAGAGCATATTGCTCGCATCGTTGCAGCATACACATCCATCGAAAGACCTTAAGAAAGGAAGATATTATGAGCAAAATTATCCGTTTAACTGAAACGGTTTTGCGTGACGGACAACAAAGTCAAATCGCGACTCGTATGTCAACTGAAGATATGTTACCAATCTTGGAAACATTAGATCAAGCTGGCTTCCATGCGTTAGAAGTATGGGGAGGAGCAACTTTTGACTCTTGTATTCGTTTCTTGAATGAAGACCCATGGGAACGTCTACGTCAAATTCGCGCAGCAGTTAAAGATACAAAATTGCAAATGTTATTACGTGGACAAAACCTATTAGGATACCGTAACTATGCTGATGATGTGGTACGTTTATTCGTAGAAAAATCTGTACAAAACGGAATCGACATTATTCGTGTATTCGATGCTTTAAACGATGTTCGTAACATGAAGACATCAATCGAAGCAACAAAATTAGCAGGCGGACACTGCCAAACAGCAATCTCTTACACAACAAGCCCAGTTCACACTGTGGACTACTACGTTGATTTAGTAGGGCGCATGGCAGAATTCGGTGCAGACTCAATCTGTATTAAAGACATGGCTGGGGTATTAACACCTCAAACAGGTTACGAATTAGTAAGCCGTATTAAAGAAAAAACTGATCTTCCTTTAGAAGTTCACACTCATGCTACAAGTGGTATTTCTGAAATGACTTACTTAAAAGTAGCTGAAGCAGGCGCAGACATCATCGACACTTGCTTATCATCATTCTCTGGTGGTACAAGTCAACCTGCAACTGAATCTATGGCTTTAGCACTTAAAGATTTAGGCTTCGAAACAGGCGTTGACATGAAGAAAGTGGAAGAAGCAACAGCTTACTTCAACGGCATTCGTGATAAATTCCGTGCAGAAGGCATCTTAAACCCTAAAGTAAAAGATACAGAACCAAAAACATTAATTTACCAAGTACCTGGTGGAATGTTATCAAACCTATTAAGTCAATTAACAGAACAAGGTTTAGCTGACAAATACGAAGAAGTATTAGCAGAAGTGCCAAAAGTACGTGCTGACTTAGGTTACCCACCACTTGTAACGCCATTATCACAAATGGTTGGTACACAAGCAGTAATGAACGTGATTTCAGGCGAACGTTTCAAACTTGTTCCAAAAGAAATCAAAGACTACGTTTTAGGATTATATGGACAAGCTCCAGCAGAAATTAATCCTGAAGTAAAAGCAAAAATTATCGGAGATGCAGAAGTTGTGACTGTTCGTCCAGCTGACTTAATCGAAGATCAATTACCAGAAATTCGTGAAGAGATTAAAGAATACGCTAAATCTGACGAAGATGTGTTAATGTACGCACTCTTCCCACAACAAGCGAAAGATTTCTTAGGTCGCCGCGAAGATCCATTCTACGATGTACCATTACAAACAGTAGATGTGACTTTAGACTTACAATAATTTCTAAGAAAGCTGAAAGGCTAGGCTCCGTGCCCGGCTTTTCAGCTTTTTGTGTGCTTTAAACTGTGCTATAATGAGGGGAAAGACAATGCGAAGGAAGTGAAGGAATGGGACGTTTTAGAGAAGATATGGAAACTTATAAAAGAAATGATCCGGCGGCAAGAAGTAACTTGGAAATCGTCTTGACGTACCCAGGCTATCACGCGACGGTCTTGCACCGTGCTGCGCATTGGTTACATACAAAGGCAAAAATGAGACTACTGGCTCGAATGGTGAGTGGCTTTAGCAGGTTCCTAACGGGCATCGAGATTCATCCAGGGGCTACGATTGGAAGACGATTCTTTATCGACCATGGCATGGGAATCGTCATCGGAGAGACCACTATTATTGGGGACGACGTGAAAATGTTCCATGCGGTGACCTTAGGCGGAACCGGAAAAGATACAGGCAAGCGCCATCCAACCATTGAAAACGGAGTGCTCTTATCGGCGCATTCGCAAGTCATTGGACCTGTAACGGTTGGAGAATATGCCAAAATTGGAGCGGCGGCAGTTGTGTTAGACGACATTCCTGCTCATACCACAGCGGTTGGACTGCCAGCACGAGTGGTTCGCGTCCATACACCAGAAGAAATTGAAAGAGATACGACTATCGGAGGAAACTTATGATTCAAATCTACAACACATTAACAAGACAAAAAGAAGAATTTAAACCGATTGAAGAAGGCAAAGTACGCATGTATGTGTGCGGCCCAACGGTTTATAATTATATTCATATCGGGAATGCACGTAGTACGGTTTCCTTTGATACGATTCGTCGTTACTTTGAATACCGTGGCTATGACGTGAATTTCGTTTCGAACTTTACAGACGTGGACGATAAAATCATTCGCGTAGCCAACGAAACAGGCATGACGGCTGAGGAAGTTTCTAAGAAATATATCGAAGCGTTCTTTGAAGATACAAACGCGTTAAACGTGAAGAAGGCAACTCTAAATCCAACGGTTATGAATACAATGGATGACATTATTGCCTTTGTAGCGGACTTAGTCGATAAAGGAATGGCGTATGAATCAGAAGGCGATGTGTATTTCATCACTGAAAAATTCAAAGACTATGGAAAACTCAGCGACCAACGCATTGAAGACTTACAAATCGGGGCAAGTAATCGTACAGCATCAGAAGATGATGCAAAAAAACGCAATCCGTTAGACTTTGCATTATGGAAGAGCGCAAAACCAAACGAAATTAGCTGGAACTCTCCATGGGGCAAAGGTCGTCCAGGATGGCATATTGAATGCTCTGTAATGGCGACAAAACACTTAGGCGATACAATCGACATTCACGGTGGTGGACAAGACTTAGCGTTCCCTCACCACGAAAATGAAATCGCGCAAAGTGAATCTAAAACAGGTAAGAAATTTGCGAACTACTGGATGCATAATGCATTCGTAACAATGGGCGAAGAGAAAATGAGTAAATCTCTAGGAAACTTCGTGCTTGTTCACGACTTAATTGAGAAATTAGACCCACAAGTCCTCCGTTTCTTCTTAGCAAGCGCGCATTACCGTCGTCCGTTGAAATTTAGCGAAGCGGCTCTTCAAGAAGCAGCTGTGAACCTTGAAAAAATCCAAACGACATTCAAGAATGCACGCTACCGCTTAGAAACAGCCGTGGATGCATTGCCAGAAGATGCAGACCGCTTAGCGAAATTTGCAGCAATCGAAGCAGAATTCCAAAAAGAAATGGATGATGACTTCAATGCGGCAAACGGGATGACTGTGTTATATCAATGGTTGAAAGAATGGAATGTGTACTTAGAACAAGAAGTCGTTTCAAAAGCAGTACTTGAAGCGCTCCTTGAAAAAGCAACGGTTCTATTTGGAATCTTCGGTATCGTTGAAAAACAAGAAGCATTACTCGATGATGATATTCAAGCGTTAATCGACGAACGTCTTGAAGCGCGTAAAGCGAAAAACTTTGCTCGCAGTGACGAGATTCGTGATTTACTAAAAGAACAAGGGAT
>CAKPVL010000061.1 GCA_934193545.1 uncultured Granulicatella sp.
ACAAAGATAGAAGAACTAATAAAGATAACCCCGATATCTTTTACTTGCGTATAACGCGATTCGATATTCGATGTTACCGAAATAATTCCAACCGGATTTCCTGAAGCACTATTCACTGGGTCAATCGGTGAAACGTATTTCCAATAACGCGTTTCGCCTTCCGTGAAGTTGTAGCTTTGAACGGTATTCGACACAACAACTTGTTGAACATCGGCTTCTGTTGAACGTGTTCCGACCACAGATTGTTGCGTTTGGTTGGTTGTTCCCAAAATATATCCTTGCATGTCCATGATGCGAATTTCGACAATACTATTCCCTGTTGGATAATCTTGTAATAGTTGCGAAATTTCAGCCATCTTCGCTTCATCGGTCGCATCTTTTGCCAAAATCGGCTGCACATTATTCTTCAAGAACCCTACTTGCAGTTGGATTTGTTCTTGGAAGTTGGAAATCATTTGCGACTCTAATTGCGTTAAGAAGTTCGCGACAATAAGTTGCAGCGAAATGACTAAGAGCAAGATGAACAGCATCGGAATCTTAAATTGAATGGAACGAAAGAATCGTTTCATTTTCTTCATGAGTCATTTTCCCCTCTACTTTTTAGCAAAATACGCTTTTCTTGCCGGTAGATCAGGTGGCAAGGAAAAGCGCATTTCAATCTTAAGCTTCTTTTTCTTGATCTGGGGTCTTAATGTAGTAACCTACCCCACGACGAGTCATAATCCATGTTGGGTGACTCGGTGTATCTTCGATTTTTTCACGTAAGCGACGTACTGTAACGTCCACTGTACGCACATCTCCGAAGTAATCATAGCCCCAAACCGTTTGCAACAAGTGCTCACGTGTGATGACTTGTCCGATATGTTTTGCTAAGTAGTGAAGTAACTCGAACTCACGGTGTGTTAATTCGATTTCTTCGCCACGTTTTGAAACCACATAAGCATCTTCATGGATAATGAGTGAGCCTAATACGATTTCGTTAGCTGTTTTTTCTTCTTCGGTTTCCGCTGGAGCTAATTGTTGACGACGTAAGTTTGCTTTCACACGCGCGATTAACTCACGGTTTGAGAAAGGTTTTGTCACATAGTCATCAGCTCCAAGTTCAAGACCTAAAACTTTATCGATTTCAGAATCTTTTGCTGTCACCATGATAATTGGGACATTGCTTGTTTTACGGATTTCACGGCACACTTCTAAGCCGTCAATTTTCGGTAACATTAAGTCTAAAATAACTAAATCTGGATTTTTTTCGTTGAAAGCCACCAGACCCTCTTCACCGTCAAAGGCTGTGATTACTTCAAAGCCCTCTTTTGTAAGACTAAACTTGACGATGTCTGAGATTGGCTTCTCATCATCTACAACTAGGATTTTTTTCATATAAATCCTCCTTTACTCTATTACTTTTTTTATGCCCAAACACTTTCTAAAATGTTGGTTTGTTCTCTATCTGGTCCTACACTGAATGTAGAAATACGTACGCCGACTAATTCTGAAATACGACGAACATAGTTGCGTGCATTTTCAGGAAGCTCTTCAAGTGAACGGCATCCTGTAATGTCTTCGTTCCAACCTGGTAATTCTTCATAAACAGGTTCGCATTGTGCTAGTTCAACTAGGCTTGCTGGGTAGTGAGAAATTTCTTCTCCATTTGGTTTACGGTAAGCCACACAGATTTTCACTGTTTCTAAACCAGTTAATACGTCAATACTGTTCAAGCTTAAGTTTGTAATACCTGATACACGTTTAGAGTGACGCATTACAACGCTATCGAACCAACCAACACGTCTTGGACGTCCAGTTGTTGTTCCGTATTCACGTCCGACTTCACGAATACGTGAGCCGATTTCATCGAATAATTCTGTTGGGAAAGGTCCATCCCCTACACGAGAAGTGTACGCTTTACATACCCCAACGACTTTATCAATTTTTGAAGGTCCAACACCACTACCGATGGTTACCCCACCAGCAACTGGGTTTGAAGATGTTACGAATGGATAAGTACCTTGGTCGATATCCAACATAACCCCTTGAGCGCCTTCGAATAATACGCGTTTGCCATTGTCTAGTGCGTCATTTAAAATCACTGAAGTGTCGCACACATATTTCTTCATTTGTTGACCATATTCGTAGTACTCTTCAAAAATGTCATCAAACTCGATTGGTTCTGCATCATACATTTTAGTAAAGAGACGATTCTTTTCAGCTAAGTTGATTCTTAGACGTTCTGCAAATACTTCACGATCTAGTAAGTCTGCCACACGAATCCCAACACGCGCTGCTTTATCCATGTAGCAAGGTCCAATCCCTTTATTCGTTGTTCCAATTTTGTTGTCGCCTTTAGCTTCTTCTTGTAATTGGTCTAAGCGAATGTGGTATGGCAAGATGACATGCGCGCGGTCTGAAATACGTAAGTTATCAGTAGTCACATTTCTTTCGTGTAAATACGCAAGTTCTGTGATTAGAGATTTTGGATTCAATACAACTCCATTCCCAATCACGCTGATTTTCTCTGGTGAGAAAATCCCTGATGGAATTAAGTGAAGTTTATAAGTCACTCCATTGAATTGAATCGTATGTCCTGCATTGTCTCCCCCTTGATAGCGGGCAATGACTTCTGCGTTTTCACTAAGGAAGTCTGTAATTTTTCCTTTACCTTCGTCTCCCCATTGTGTTCCTACTACTACTACTGATGACATTTGACGCACCTCTTCTTTGTATTATTCATTTAAATGTCTGTGATTAGGCCATTGGAGCGTTTTGCTCGACTCCATCCGGCACAAGATTTGTAAATTTATTAAATTCTTTCATGAAGTTCAATTCAACCGTTCCACGAGGACCGCTACGGTTTTTCTCGATAATGACTTCAATGGTACTATTTGGTTCCACTTCTGGCACATGTCCATTCTCATCTGGCTCTTGACGATAGTAATCATCACGATATAAGAATGCTACGATATCCGCATCTTGCTCGATAGATCCAGATTCACGAATATCTGACATGATTGGTCGTTTATCTTGACGTTGTTCCACACCACGCGATAATTGCGAAAGTGCGATAACAGGAACTTTTAATTCCTTCGCTAATTTCTTCAAGTTACGAGAGATTTCAGAAACCTCTTGTTGACGACTCTCTTTTCCGTTTCCTTCAATCAACTGCAAGTAGTCGATGACGATTAATCCAAGATTATTACGCTCTTGTTTTAAGCGACGACATTTTGCACGAATCTCAGCAACACGAATCCCTGGAGTATCATCAATAAAAATTGGTGCTTCAGATAATGCTCCGGTCGCCACGAAATATTGTGTATATTCTTCAGGCGTTAACTTACCTGTCTTCAAATGCCCTGCGTTGATGCTAGCATGAGAACAGATAATACGCTCTACTAGGGACTCAGCACCCATTTCAAGACTGAAGATGGCTACCGTTTCGTTCAGGTTCACGGCAACGTTCTTTGCAATATTCAATACAAAGGCCGTTTTACCAACAGATGGACGAGCTGCTAAGATGATTAACTCATCTGCATGTAGCCCTGACGTCATTCTGTCTAAGCCGATATATCCTGTCGCAATCCCTGTAACTTCACCATTGTTTTTCGCACGCTCTTCTAAGCTTTCATAAGCGGTACGAAGAACCGAGCTAATTGGAATGAAGCCAGCCTTATTACGTCCTTCAGATACAGACAGAATATCCTTCTCAGCCGTATCTAAGACGTTGGCAATCGGTTCATCCTCTTGGTAAGCATTTTTTACAATATTTGTCGAAGTTTTAATTAATTTACGGCGCGTAGATTTTTCTAAAACGATTTGTGTATAGTACTCTACGTTGGCTGCAGTTGGCACTTTATCAAGAAGTTCGATTAACGTTACTTCTCCACCAATATTCTCCATTTGATTCTTTTGTCTTAAAATCTCTGAAACGGTGATTGCGTCAATATCGATATTGTTTTGGTTTAATTCAATCATTGCCGCAAAAATTAATTGATGAGAAACACGATAAAAATCTTCCGGTGTCAAAAATTCCATAACCGAAATAATCGAGTCACTTGCAAGAAGAATAGACCCAAGAACGGCTTCTTCTGCCTCAATATTTTGTGGTGGAACTAAATTTGGATATAGTTCTTCCATTCAAACACCCTTTCTACTAAAAATAACCATAAAAATACAGTTTCATTGTATCATAAAACGCTGTAATAAAACAGAAGATTGAGTCTTTTCGAGCATGAAAACTTGTATGTTTATTCGTAACTTTGTGAATAATATCACATATTTATAACCAAAAGAAAAAGGATTCTCCACAACGGGAAAATCCTTAGTATTTCTTATTATTGAGCAACGATATTCACAGTCATAATCGCTGTTACATCGTGGTGTAATTTAACAGGAACACGAGTGTATCCTAACGCACGAATTGGTGCGGCTAATTCGAATTTGCGACGATCCAATTCAACATTGAATTTCTTGTTGAATTCTTCAGCGATTTGTTTCGCTGGGATAGCACCGAATAGACGGCCATCTTCCCCTGCTTTTGCTTTAATCGTTACGACTGTATCTTCGCGTTCTAAGAACTCTTTAATTTCTTTGGCTTTTGCTAATAATTCAGCGTTATGTTTTTCTTCAGCTTTCTTTTGACCTGATAAAGTTGCTAAGTTTGCAGCATTTGCTTCTTTAGCTAAACCATTTTTGATTAGGAAGTTTTGTGCGTATCCGTCTGCAACGTTTTTAACGTCACCTTTTTTACCTTTACCTTTTACATCTTTCAAGAAAATTACTTTCATGTTTCTTCCTCCTAATTATAAGTTAATTTCACTACCAATTTCTTCAATCACTTGAATTAA
>CAKPVL010000062.1 GCA_934193545.1 uncultured Granulicatella sp.
AAGGAGTCGGATAGCGAAGTGCTATTCGACTTTTTTTGTGTATTTCCACAAAGTTATCCACAAAAATGTGGATAAGTCTGTGGAAAACTGTGGGATTATCCCCTTGTCAAGTCTGTGAAGTGGAAAATCAGTGTTGAAAATGGACAGCCTAAAAATGGCTTGCTTATCGGATTTTATTGAAAAAAGTTATTCACATGATAAATTTTTATTGTGGATAACTTTGGTGGTCAATTGCTAAAAACGTTGATATAACAGTGTTTTGGTATATACAAAAAGTGTGTGGATAACTGTGGATAACTCGCATCTTTCCACCTTTTAGAAATATAACAATTAGATAACAAATAAAAATTTTGAATCAATATCTAGTGTTTTTCATAAAAAAAGCCCAAAATTTAGGGGCGAACATGTGTACATGTGGATAACTTTGTGGATAACTGTGGAAAAAGGGATAAAACAAGCAATTTTTTCCAAAAAAAGGTAAGATAATTTGTGAAATGAGGGGATCAAATGAATATCACAATTGTGAGTGTAGGAAAACTGAAAGAAAAATATTTAAAACAAGGAATCGATGAATACGCGAAACGCTTAGGTAGCTACTGCAAGTTCCAGGTTGTGGAAGTGCCAGATGAGAAAGCTCCTGAGAATTTAAGCGATAAAGAGATGGAACAAGTGCTCGAAAAAGAGGGCGAGCGCATCCTTTCTAAAATTAAAGATGGAGATGTCGTTGTAGCGATGGCGATTGAAGGTGACTTAGTGAGTTCAGAACAACTCGCAAAAGAGATGGATACCTTCGCGCTTCACGGCAAGAGCTCGATGGTCTTTGTCATCGGCGGATCTCTTGGGTTGAGTCCAGCCGTGAAAAAACGTGCCGACCGTAAGATTTCATTTGGCCGTATTACGTTGCCGCATCAATTGATGAGACTCGTTCTAACCGAGCAAATTTACCGTGCATTCCGTATTAATGCCGGACATGCGTATCATAAATAAGTAAAGATTCTCATAGAAAAAGTGAAAAGAAAGTGCAAAATGAAAATTGTATTTTCATAGTATTTTCATAATGTGCCTCTATACTTTAGTTATTCCCAAAGAGAATATTTATCCTCCCAAATAAATATTTCTAATCCTTTTTTCCACCGGCCGTGAGTCGGTGGTTTTTTATTTTCTTTAAAAAAGGATTGATTGAAGAAAATCTCCGTACTATACTAGAATCATGGAGAAGTACCCAAGAGGCTGAAGGGGTCGCACTCGAAATGCGATAGGTCGTGAAAGCGGCGCGGGAGTTCAAATCTCCTCTTCTCCTTACTTTTACGGAGAACAAAATAGTGGAGGCGAAAAACGAATGACAAAAGTGAAATTAAATCTGAACCAAACGCATTGTTGTGGTATTTATTCCGATAAGACGGTGTATAGTTTTACGGCGGATAGTTATCCAGAGTTGTTTTACCTTCTTCAAAGACGTGGCCTTATCGAATCGTTTATTGATGGGGATTTCATCGTCTATGACGAATTAAGACAGTATTCAGATCTTCCTCCTTATCAAAAGCTCACAGAAGATGAACTAGAAGCGATTGATTTTGATGCGATTATTCAAAAACTCGACAAAGAAGAACTAAAAGCGGTCATCGAGAAGTTCTTTGAATATCGTTTTGAATGTGAGTTTCAAGAAGTAGACGAATAGATAGATGTATAAATGAAAAAGCTGACGGCTCATTTGAGCTGTCAGCTTTTGTAGTCTCTGTAGTTTATTCTTAGCGAATAACTTCCTCAGTTTCTTTGTCGAAGAAGTGAGATTTGTTTAAGTCGAATGCTAATTCAACTGTTTCGCCTGGGTTGTGGAAGTCACGTGCATCCACTTTAGATACGAATTCAGTATCGTCAACACGAGTGTAAAGCATTGTTTCTGCACCAAGTAATTCTGATACAACAACTTCTGCTTTCACTGTTGCTGATGGATAAGTATCGATAGCGATTTGAGCACCTTTGATATCTTCTGGACGGATACCGAAGATTAATTCTTTTCCGTTGTAACCTTTGTCTTCAAGAAGTTTTTTCTTCCCTTCAGGTAATTGTAATGATAAACCTTTACCGTTTGTAATCACGCCATCTTTCAATGTTACATTGAAGAAGTTCATAGCTGGTGATCCAATGAAGCCTGCTACGAATACGTTGTTAGGAGTGTTGTACACTTCTTGTGGAGTACCGATTTGTTGTACGATACCATCTTTCATGATAACGATACGGTCAGCCATTGTCATCGCTTCTGTTTGGTCGTGAGTTACGTAAATTGTTGTTGTTTCTAAACGACGGTGTAATTTCGCAATTTCAGCACGCATCGCAACACGTAATTTAGCATCTAAGTTAGAAAGAGGTTCGTCCATTAAGAATACTTTCGCATCACGAACGATCGCACGTCCTAAAGCCACACGTTGACGTTGACCACCAGATAAAGCAGCTGGTTTACGTTCTAAGTATTGAGCTAAGCCTAAGATTTCAGCAGCGTTTTTAACACGTTTGTCAATTTCAGCTTTGTCGTATTTACGTAATTTCAAACCGAATGCCATGTTGTCATATACGCTCATGTGAGGATATAAGGCATAGTTTTGGAATACCATCGCGATATCACGATCTTTTGGAGCTACGTCGTTCATTACAACGTCGCCGATTTTTAATTCCCCTTCAGAAATATCTTCAAGACCAGCGATCATACGAAGAGTTGTTGATTTACCGCATCCAGAAGGTCCTACGAATACGATGAATTCGCGATCTTTGATGTGTAAGTTAAAGTCTGTTACGGAATAGTTTTCCGCGTTGTCATATTTTTTGTGAATATGATTTAATTGCATTTCTACCATTAGGATTTCCCCCTATAATTTGTTTTACAGTAATAGTTTACGTTTTTTTGAGGAAAAGAGATAGGGGAAGGTTGCACAAAAACGCTTGTAAAAATTGTGCACTTTGCCCAAAAAGCATCTCTTATTTTTAAGATTTGGACGTAACTTATAATAAAGAAGTAAAAAAGTATTGAGATGGATGCAACACGTGGCAAACAATGTTATGATAGGGGTTAGAAACTTACATGAAAAAGGTGATGAAATGGAAAGAAAACGTGGATTTGAAATCGTATCTGCTTATGAAGGAAAAGGAATCACTGTTCCAAAACGTTCGACAAAACATTCAGCAGGATATGACTTCGAAGCTGCCGAAGATATCGTATTACCAAGCATTTGGAAAATGATTTTTAAATTTGCAGCAACTCAATTAAAACAATGGATTTATACAACGGATAAAGAAAAAGTAGAAGAAGAATTGCTGAAAGAGCAAAAAGTCTTAAAACCAGTGCTTGTTCCAACGGGAATCAAGTCTTATATGCAAGAAGATGAGTACTTACAACTAGCAAACCGCTCAAGTAACCCATTGAAACACTTCCTTGTCTTACCAAACGGTGTTGGAATCGTGGATAGCGACTACTACAACAACCCTGACAATGAAGGGCATATTTACTTCCAATTATTAAACTTCGGATTATTCGATAAAGAAATTAAAAAAGGTGATCGTATCGGCCAAGGAATCTTCCTACCGTTTTTAAAAGCGGATGCGGATGAAGAAAATGATATGAATGAACGTACAGGCGGCTTTGGTTCTTCTGGCGTTCGTTAGAAAGGAGCCAAAATGGCAAAAGCAGCCACAAGTTTTGTATGTAGAGAGTGTGGATATAATTCACCAAAATATTTAGGGAAATGCCCAAACTGCGGGAACTGGTCTACGATGGAAGAGTTCAAGGAAACGACGAGCAATGCGAAACGTCCTTCCTTAGTGCAACATTCAGAAGAAGCACACAAGACAAAACCCATGCGATTAGACCAGGTTTCTTATGAGCGCGTGAATCGTGTGAAGACATCCATTAGCGAATTGGACCGAGTGCTCGGAGGTGGCGTGGTGCCAGGCTCCTTAGTATTAATCGGTGGGGACCCTGGGATTGGGAAATCTACTTTATTATTACAAGTCTCCAGTGAATTACAACAAACACAAGGGACCGTTCTCTACGTATCCGGAGAAGAAAGTGCGTCTCAAATTAAAATGCGTGCGGAGCGTCTCGGGATGCAAGCAGACGGATTTTATATTTACGCTGAAACAAACCTAGAAGATATCGTTGCGCAAGTAGAAGCATTGAAACCAGACTATGTCATTATCGACTCCATCCAAACGATGACACATCCTCAGGCTAACGGGGTTGCCGGAAGCGTGTCTCATGTGCGTGAGGCAACAGCAACGTTGATGCGACTTGCGAAACTCAATCAGATTGCCATTTTTATCGTTGGTCACGTGACAAAAGAGGGTGCCTTGGCAGGGCCTCGTATGTTGGAACATATGGTGGATACCGTTCTGTATTTTGAAGGGGATAAACATCATAGTTTCCGCGTGCTTCGTTCCGTGAAAAACCGTTTCGGTTCTACCAACGAGATTGGAGTCTTCGAAATGCATCAAGAAGGGCTCAACGAAGTAACAAATCCTTCCGAAGTCTTCTTAGAAGAACGTTTGGCTGGCGCAACTGGTTCGGCCATCGTCGTATCTCTTGAAGGGACACGACCGATTTTAACAGAGGTGCAATGTTTATTATCACCAACGGCCTTTGGAAATGCGCGCCGTACGACAAGCGGTCTGGACTATAATCGTGTCGCGCTCTTGATGGCGGTGCTTGAGAAACGTGCAGGTCTTCTATTACAAAACCAAGATGCTTACTTTAAATCAACAGGTGGTTTGAAACTGAACGA
>CAKPVL010000063.1 GCA_934193545.1 uncultured Granulicatella sp.
CTCAAAAAAAGACACTCTATCTACGACGGAGTGAAAGGAATTGAATCCACTATTGCACGAAAAGATGGAATTTACTATCACACACTCAAAATTGATTACAACAATATCGACTGGAAAGAGCTTCATAACCGTGCTCCTGAAACATTCCCAGACACTAATCCATCTGCTTTAAAATATAGTGAGGCTGTCCCAAAATTACTTGAAGACGGTTATGTTAAACAATAAAAATAATGATGATTGAGAAAGGATTAAATCACAATGAATAAATTATTGAAAAATTCGCTTGTATTACTCTCTTCAGTTTTTGTACTTGCAGCATGCGGACAAAAATCTTCAACAAGCAGCACAGAGCAGACTTCACAGGCCACTCAAGCAACTACCACTGCTCAAGCAACTACCACTGCTCCAACCACACAAGTAGCATCCAATAAACAAGCGGCAACAGATGCTCTTCCAAAAGATGGTGAAGCAACTTATAAGTATGCAGGAAAAGGACGTACTACAACCATAAAATACTATTTTAAAGACGATATCGTATACAAACAGGATGCTGTTTATACATTCAATCCTAAAGAGATGGGTAAAACTGAAGAAGAAATTCAAAAAATTCTGAAGAAAAGACAATCTCTTTATGATGGCGTTAAAGGATTTGAAACAACTATCTCTCAAAAAGATGGCATTTACATCCATACTCTAAAAATTGATTACAATAATATTGATAGAGAAGAGCTCCACAGACGCGATCCAAAAGGATTTCCAGATACTAAAGCTGAAAACTTAATATATAGCGAAGCCGTTAAACAATTACTTGATAATGGTTATGTTAAACAGTAAATAGTAAGGGATTTTGAGAAGGGTTATATCAATATGAATAAACACTTGAAAACATCGATTGCATTACTCTCTTTAATTTTTGCACTTGCGGCTTGCGGACAAAACAATTCAGCGGGCAGTGCAACAGAGACAACACAAGCAGCTCAAGCAACTACAACTGCTCCAACAACACAAGTAGCATCCAATAAACAAGAGGCAACAGAAGCTCTGCCTAAAGATGGTGAGGCTACATATAAACTTGAAGAGATAGGCAAAACAACAATACTCCAATACTTCTTCAAGGATGACATCATCTATAAGCTAATTGGAATCTACACTTATGACCCTAAAGGATTAGGTAAGTCTGACGAAGAGGTTGTTCAATTTCTGAACAAAGATCAAGCTTTTTTTGAAGGTGTGACTGGAATAAAGACTACTGTTGAGCAGAAAGATGGACAATATATTCAAACAGTAACAATTGATTACCAAACGATTGACTGGAGAGAGTTATATAAACGCGCTCCAGATCGCTATCCCGCAAAAAAGCCGAAACCATTGAAATTTAGTGAAACTGTAGCTAGATTACTAAAAAACGGCTTCGTTAAACAATAAATTCAAACAAAAAACAGCATCAAAGACGCTCCTTGAGTATCCTTGGTGCTGTTTTTTCGTCTAAAATTTACGATGTATCATTTATGATACGTATCATAAATGATACAAAAATTATCATATATGATAATTTCAACTTTCTTTTTACTCAACAAGGATAGAACGCGATTAGAACTTTAGAAAAATGAGAATATCAAGTTCAAGGATTACAAAAAAGAATCAGTTTATTGAAAGAATAGTGGGAGTAGCATTGAAACGAATAAGAGGGAGTAAGGAATTTATTTCCTACCGAAAATACTCTATAGAGTTAGACGCAGTAGCTGATTGCATTAAGCTTCATCACTCGTGATTCGCTTAATCCTAATCAGCCTTGCGGGGGTAAGACTACAAATCAAAAAGGATTCACACTGTGAATCCTTTTTTGTCTTTGGTCTTACTCCCTCTTTGAGGCTTCAAAGGCGAGAGACACCGGCTCGAGCCGGTGCCCCACTATTACTCTTTCAATATAAAACTGATTCTTTAAAGTAATCCTTGAGTTCTTTATTCGAATGACAATTGGTTTGCTAGTTCGACCGCTCTCTCTTCAAACATTGTCATTTCTTGCTTCAACGCTCTTTGCAGCCCTTCTAAAGATACATTCACTAGCTTCTTATTATCTACAACTCTTTCCCCATTAATCCATACATCTTTAACATTAGAGGCATTGGCCGAATACACCAAGGCCGCATATGCATCATGCACAGGGAACATATTCACAGAAGAGGTTTCAACAAGCACCACATCCGCTTTTTTGCCTGCTTCAATCGTACCAACTTCCTCATCTAGCCCTAACGCTTTTGCCCCGCCTCTTGTTGCCAAAGCCACGATTTCTTTGGCAGGGAACGCGCTACGGTCCTTCAGATGCGTTTTATGGAAATTAGCTACCATTCGCATTTGTGTAAATAAATCGAGCGTATTGCCGCTACTTGGGCCATCCGTTCCTAATCCAACGGTCACTCCATGATCTAGTAAACTACGAATCGGTGCGACTCCTTTGGCAGACTTGGTATTGGCGCCGATGCAATGAACGACGCTGACTTTTGGATACTTAGCCAGAATTTCGACATCGGATTCACTCATCAGGATTCCATGCGCTAGGATAACCGGTACTTCGAAAAATCCAAGCGACTCTAAAAATTCGATTGGTGTTTGGTTATAGGTTTTACGGAAATAATCCATCTCGTACGTCATCTCAGAAACATGGAGCGTAATCGAAACTCGGTTTTCTTTCGCAAACGCTAGAATCGCTCTCATCACTTCTTCGGTATTTGTATTCGGCGCATGAGGGGCAATTAATGGGTGTACGAGCTCGTCTGATCTCCATTTATCAACAAACGTTTGGGTATACGCTAGGGCTTCATCTGTATTCTCGCTATCGGGCGTCTTCATATCGATAATCGTTTCGCCAACAAGAGAGCGCATCTTCATGTCTTTTGCGACTTTGGCTACGGCGTCTTCAAAATAATACATATCACACATCGCAGTCACCCCCGCAAGCTGCATCTCTGCAATCGCGTAGGCCGTGCTCTTGGCGATTAACGGTTCGTCAACCACTTCTTGTTCTAGCGGAAATAGGAAGCGTCTGAGGCGGTCTGGGCAATCGTCTCCTAATGAACGGAAAGGAATCATCCCGCAATGCGTATGAGCGTTCACGAATCCAGGAAGCAGAATTCCGCCCTTTGCATCAATCCACTCCTCTGCCTTACTCTCCTCAAATTGATCCATTGCACCTACTTCTACAATCGAGTGCTCCTCAATCACTAAGTACCCACTTCGGTACTCTGTAAAGGCATCATCCATCGTTAAAATCCAGGCGTTTTTATAACCGATTCTCATTACTGCCACTCCCTTTCCTGTCTTCTTTATTCTAATTGAATTCCATTATAAGAACAATCAAAACTCACATTAGAAGAACAAAGCCGCCAGTCTAACAACTATCTAGCGGCTTCGTCTACTCTTTATTCTGATCTGTCCTTAAATAGAATTCACTATCCTATTATTGGTTTAAGATTTTATTCCATTGGTCAATCCAAGATTTAAGGTTTTCGTTTACAAGTTTGAAATCAACTGTTTTCGCACGTTTAGCAACATCACCATAAGTCATTGTTTTCACATCATCTGCTGCTAATTTTACATCTTTATTAACAGGAGCTTCACTCAATGATTTTGCTTTTACAGCTTGGTTTTCAGCACCAATACGGAAGTTGACATATTTGTACGCATTTTCTTTGTTTTTCGCGTCTTTAACAATATTCACTGTGTTGTAGTTTGCATAAGTTCCAGATTCAGGAACGACTGATACAACATTAGGATTAGCTTTTTTTACTGTAGAAATAGCAAAGTCTACAACGACTGCTACTTGCACTTCGCCAGCTTGGAACATATTTGCTAAGTCACTTGATTTAGAATATGTTTTAACGATATTTGGTTTTAATTCTTCAAGCGCTTTGAAGGCTGCTGCCCCTTTATCGTCTTTAAGAGCTTTACCGCCTTTATCAGCCGCTACAGATAAGAATAATGGGCCCCCTGTTGTTGTGATGTCAGGAATCGCCACTTTTCCTTTCAAATCTTCTGACCATAAGTCGCTCCAATCTTTAATTTCACGACCTAATTTTTCTTTATCGTAAACAATCGCAATACTGTTAATAGAGAATGGAATTCCGCCACCGTTTTGGAACACTTCTTTAGCGCCATCTGTTAATAACGCAAGGTTTGGAATTTCTTTTTCAGTGACTGTTTCAAATAATCCTTCAGTTGTTCCTTTTGTAGAACCTGATTGTGATAATTCGATAACGTCAATGTTGCTTCCGCCACTTTGAACTTTTGTTAAACGTTCTGAAGCATTCCCAACTTCTAATGTCACTTTAACGCCATTCGCTTCAGCAAATGGATTGATAATGTCGCGCTCAACGATATCTTGGCTTAATCCGAATGTGGATACGACTAATTCAGAAGAAGCACCTTTTGAAGCATCTCCACCTGTTGTGGCATCATTCTTTGGTAAATTTGCTTGGCTATTTCCGCAACCTGCTAAAACTAATAACGACGCTACTGCAATACCTGCAATTGATTTTTTCATGTGTGTACACTCCTTAAATTTTTTATTTTATAACACAATGACATGATCTTTAGGGAACGCTAGAGAGACTTTCGTTCCGACTTCTAA
>CAKPVL010000064.1 GCA_934193545.1 uncultured Granulicatella sp.
GGGGTGCTTTTTTTGTGTAGAGAATTGAGGTCAATTGACGGGGGTGTTGCTACTTTAGTAGCTTACAGCCCCGGCTGCGACGGGCGGAGCCCTAACCTCAAAACGTTAATACGTTACAAGAATTACTTACAAGATCACAGCACTCTGTTTTTACAGGGTGCTTTTTTTATTGAGAAAAGTGTAAAGAAAGAGAAACGGATAAAGCAATATTTTAAAGGAAATATTGAATCAATATCTTTAAACTGATACAATTTAATTGTTTAACCTGGGTGCTACAAAGGAGGATAAATCCATGTTGAAAAGAATGGTTATGATTATATTGTTGGGAGGATTTGGAATAATGATGTTAACTGCATGTAATAAAAAAAGTAGCAGAGAGTTTATCGAAGGGAAGGCAGCTGAACTAAGTAATGTTTATCCCACGGAGGATTTACAAGATTTATTTGAAAAATTTCCAGATGGATTATACATTCAAAGTGATGATTTGTATGATTACAAAGAAGAAGGCTATTCATTTCAATCTATAAAGTTAAAAGTGGATAGTAAGACTAAAACTGTTACTGGAACCATTTTATGGGAAAAAGCGACAATTGATGATAATAATAAAATGCATACAGAAGTACTATATGAGGGTGAAGTCATTTATCAAAACGGCACCATTCAATTGAAAGATTCGACAGCAAATGTGAATATAAAACATCCGACACTTCTGTTGCAAAAGTTTATAATCAATAAAGAGAGTTTATCAGCCTTAAAAATGGAACAAAAAAGTTATAGTCCTGAAACAGGAAGTGCAGATATTAGTTACTTTATAACGGATTCAGTTCTAAATAACTACATGGAAGTAGACGAGAATACGCAATTAAAAATGGTTATTTATATCGGACATAATACCTTAGAAAATAAAGCATTTAGCTATACTGTAGATATTCAGAATGGACAAAATTCTCATGCGGAGCTTATCAGTGGAAAATAAACAAATATCGGTCAATACATGAATAAAGCAATCTTCAAAACGTTAATACGTTATTGGAATTACTTACAAAATCTCAGCACTCTGTATTTACAGGGTACTTTTTTGAATCTCAGGACTTATTACTTATGACAAAAACTTATTTTTGCTATAATACGCGTACTAACTTTTAGGAGAATAAAATGAAAACAAATATTACAGCAACGAAACTAAAGTATTTTGCAATCGCGATGATGGTATGTGACCACGTCCATCAGATGTTTTTCGAATTTGGAGCGCCAAGTTGGCTCAGCATGCTCGGACGTTTAGTATTTCCGATTCTGTTATTCCTATTTGCGGATAGTTTCCATTACACACATAGCCGTAAGAAATTAATGACGCGTTTATTACTACTTAGCTGGTTGATGAGTATCGGTAACTTCATCGTCGGAAACAGCTTCGATAATGGACAAGTGGTTCTTTCTAACAATGCCTTCAGCACATTCTTTGTCGTTGCGCTGTTAGACAGTGGTTGGGACCGTATTGTCGCAGCATTTAAAGAAAAATCAAGCAAGAAATTCTTCAAAGGAATTGGATTTATCCTTTTACCAGTGATTATGTCACTACCTATGTTCTTCCTTGCACCAATTTTAGACGGAGAAGCGGACATTTCACCTTTACTTAGCCAAGTGTTAGCGATGGTGATGCTCCTGATTCCAAACCTCTTCACAATCGAGGGTGGATTTATGATGGTCATCTTGGGATGGATATTCTATATCTTCAGAGAACACCGCATTCTTCAATATATCGCATTACTTGCGGTTAGCGCATTAAGCTTCCGTGCAGACCCAACAAGCGTTCAATGGATGATGGTCTTCTCACTCATTCCAATCGCGCTCTACAATGGGCAAAAGGGGAAAGGAGACAAGTATTTCTTCTATATCTTCTACCCAGCGCATATTTATTTCTTATATATTTTAGCGAGCTTCCTTCGTTAAATGACAAATGTAGAACGAGCACTTTGCTGTTTACAGGGTGCTTTTTTTAGTACGAATTACTTATTCAACAGCAAGTATTTTGGTATAATGCGGGTATTAACTTTACTAGTCAAGGAGCATTTATGTCTTATATCAGCACCATTAAAATCGCGATGATTTTATTTCCTATTTTAGCGTTTGTCATTACCATTCCGTACATGATTGCCAACTATCGAAAGTACGGTTCGGTGAATAAACTGCGCACGGTTATTTTCTATTCCTTTATCTTATATTTACTGGCGGCGTACTTATTAGTGAACTTGCCACTTCCGGACCCAGAGACGGTTCATACGACGTACACAGACAAGTTAAACCTTGTTCCGTTTTCGTTCGTAGCGGACTTCTTCAACGACAGTCCGTTTGTATTGACAGATCCGTCGACATGGATCGATTCGATGAAATATCCATCGTTCTACGTTCCAGCATTCAATGTATTGATGCTCGTGCCGTTTGGGATTTACATGCGTTATTATTTCAAATGCAGCTTCAAGAAGACAATTCTACTAACGGCGCTACTCAGCTTATTCTTTGAGCTCACGCAATTATCTGGATTGTATTTCATTTATCCCGGTCCTTACCGTCTATGTGACATCGATGATATTATTCAAAATACGACGGGGGGAGCACTCGGGTACTTCATTGGTCAGCTCGCGGTTTGGGTACTTCCTTCAAGAGATGCGATTGACGAGAAATCATTTGAAGAGGGAACTCATGTATCGAGCATCCGCGTCATGTTATCGCTCCTCATTGATGCGGCGATTGTCTACGTACCGTATAGCTTCTTGAATACAACCATTCCAGTTTCTGTATTGTTTGCGTTGTATTTCGCTTTGGTCCCACTCATTAATGGAAAAACACTCGGAAGCGCCTTGCTCAAATTCGGAGTGGAGTTCAAAGACAACAAAGCCGTTCGTACAGTGCTCAGAGGTATCCTCATCACAGCGTACTTCAACTGGATTCCACTCGGATTACTCGCGCTAATGGATGTCTTTAACTTTGAAGCGGAGACGCCAGAATTCATTGTGTTATTTGCAGGAACCTTACTCGTATTCGTCTTGTACTTCTTAATCATACTTATCGTGACGCTCTTCAATCGTCGTTTCTTATTCGACCGATTGTCAGGGACAGAGTATTACAGTACCGTGAAAAAATAATCTAAAGGACAGAGATTCTATTCCGTATAGAGTCTCTGTTTTTGATTGGAAGCGAGAATAAAATGCGTATATGGTATAATGAAGTCACAAGTATTTCTTTAGAGGAAGTGGCCAGATGAAAATTATTGTCGATCGCAATTCGGTTTGTGCCGGAGATGATGTATACAATCATGAGATGACATTCGAGGTGCCAGAGAGCCTTACCGTAGCCGAATTCTTTGACTTGGTGGAGAGTCATGGATTCTTAGCATCAATTATAGGAAATGATGTAGCGTGGGGGCTTCAAAATCGCACGGGTAAAATCGGAGAGTATTTTACAAAAACAGGAGAAGTCACTCATCCAGAAGTGAGCATTCAAGATAAAATGGACGAAGCTGGGGGCGACCCTCATTTCTTCGTGCGCTATTATAGCAATCCCGAATGGGCCAGAGAAAACAGTAATGGAGGACAAGCATGAACCGTGAAGAGTTTTTAAATCGAATCAATAAAGAAGGATTTTCATTTGCCATCGATATGACACGCTGGGGATTTTCAGACTGTAAGTCACTCGTTCGCAGTCGCAGGCTTTCCGAGGAACAGCTCTACCAGATGTTTGTGGAATTTTGCGAGGAGCTTGAGAACTGTCTTAAGGAAGCAGGGGACGAGCGTCGCATGCTGTTTAATAAATATCCAGTGAGCCCAGTTCATGATAAATATAAAACCAAGTTCGATTCGATTTCTCCAAACGGACGTGAATTCCGCTTCGATTTTGTATTTCGCAATGACAATCATC
The DNA here is from genome assembly GCA_934193545.1 of uncultured Granulicatella sp. GTDB lineage: Bacteria > Bacillota > Bacilli > Lactobacillales > Aerococcaceae > Granulicatella. The sequence continues at coordinate 3,916 of CAKPVL010000064.1, forward strand.
TGAAAGTGTACCATCTAATTGAAACGATTAATGGACGCAAGAGGATTACATGGAAAGATGTGATCAGCGAGATATTGGATGCATTATAATTAGAAAGTTGGAGATTCAATATGGAAATGGAAAATGAAACAACAGCACTCAAATGGGTCTTCTACCGCGAAGTGGATGTTCCTCGCGATATCGAAGAAATTCTTGTGACAGGCGAGGTGGCAGACCGCGCCTTCAAAACGGTACGTGACGTTGCAGTATTCACCAACAAACGCTTGATTGTTAAAGACGTCCAAGGACTCACAGGAACGAAAGTAGAAATGTATTCCTTGCCGTACAGCGCAGTGAATATGTGGTCTACCGAAAATGCGGGAATTCTAGATTTTTCTTCGGAAGTGGAATTATGGACCAGAGCTGGCCACATTAAGATTGAATTGAAACGCGGCATCAATATCCGCGAGTTCGAACGATTATTAGCAGAGTATATTTTATAAAGAAAAAAAGAGCCACTACATTTTGTAGCGGCTCTTATTTGTTAGGCTCTATTATTTGTTAAAGTTGTTTTTGATTCCTTCAACAGCGCCTTCAACGCCTTCTTTAACGTTTTCGATAACTTCTTTGGCTTTACCTAAACCTTTTTCAACAGTACCTTCTGT
>CAKPVL010000065.1 GCA_934193545.1 uncultured Granulicatella sp.
ATCTTGAATTGTTGCTGGATGCGTTTGATTTCTAGACGCATTTGCAGTCTAAGTTTGGCATCCAAGTTACTTAACGGTTCGTCGAGTAATAAGAGTTTTGGCTCAATGACAAGTGCTCTGGCTAGAGCCACCCGTTGTCTTTGTCCTCCTGAAAGTTGTTTTGGATAGCGATCGCCAAGCTCTGCCAAGCCGCACACCTCAAGCATTTTAGCGACTTTCTCGTCGATCACTGCTTTACTTTCTTTTCTCACTTTCAATCCGAACGCAACATTTTCAGCCACTGTTAAATGTGGGAATAATGCGTAACTTTGGAATACCATCCCGAATTGTCTGTGGTGGACAGGCACTTTCGTCATATCCTCACCGTCTAATTCGAAGGTCCCGCTATTTTGATTAAGGAGTCCTGCTACAATACGAAGCGTCGTCGTTTTCCCACAACCACTCGGACCGAGCAAGGAAACTAATTCCCCTTTTTCAATCGATAAATTCAAATCTTTTAAAATATGATGCTTATTATCATAGATCATATTTACATCTGTTAATTTTACAAATGACATATCTTTCTCCTTATGAAATGGAAGCTAAGCCCAACGTTTTTTCAATCGCAATCATAATCCCCATCGTTACAAACATTAAAATCACAGATAATGCCGAAACAGATGGATCGTAGTTGAATTCCATGTAACTTAATAAAGTCGTTGGAAGCATGGTCACTCCTGGACCCGATAAGAACATCGAAACAGGAACGTTATTGAATGAGTTCACGAACGCTAGCATGAACGCCGCGAAAATTCCTGAAGTGATATTTGGTAATAGCACCGTCGCAAAAGCTCTCTTCTTCGTACATCCAAGCGTCCAAGCAGCCTCTTCCATCGAAACATCAACTTGTTCCATACTAGAGCCAACGACACGAATCACATATGGAATACTAATGAGGAAGTGCCCAATGAGTAATCCCGGTAGAATTGGGAATTTAAAACTCACAACAATCATTTGATAGAGGGAATACCCTACGACAATCCCAGGAATCATCGTTGGCGATAAGAAGAAATCCTTCATTAACTTCTTCCCTTTAAATTGGTCTCTGGATAATACGTACGCTGCTGGCACCCCAATCACTAAAGCTAGAAGTGTGGCCACAACGCCTACAAGTAAGCTCAGTTGCAAGCTCGACATGAATGCTTTTGACGTAAGCGCCATAATGTACCAATCGATGGTAAATCCTTTAATCGGGAAGGTAATAATCGCTTCTGTCCCAAAGGAAGTAATCACGATAATCACGAGTGGTAAAAATAGGAATAAGAAGACAACCGTCGCAATCATCGTTAGTAATTTATTTTTACGCAATGTCTCCACCTCGCTTATCCATCGATTTCGCTAAGAGATTCAATGCCTTCATCACGGCAAATGTAATCACAATCATGACAAGCGCAATCACACTCGCACTTGTCCAATCACCAAGCGTTGTCGCGCGTTGGTAAAGCAGTGTCGCTAACATCATCTTTTTATTTCCACCTAATAATTGTGGAGTTGTATATGCGGTAAGTGTCCCTGTAAACACGAGAATACTTCCGACAATCATCCCCGGAAGCGATAGTGGCAAAATAATCTTGAAGAAGCCTTTTAAAGGACTTAGCCCAAGCGTTGCCGCCGCTTCAAGCAGGTCATCATCAATATTTTCTAGAACCCCTACAAGCGTCATAATCATCGTCGGTAAGAATAAATAAACCGAACCGATAATAATCGAGAAGTCAGTATATAAGAGTGACATTGGCTCATTTATCACACCGAACATCATGAGTAAATTATTGATTACTCCGTTTTTACCAAGAATCGTAATCCATGCAAAGCTTCGAATAACAGAGTTTGTTAAAAGTGGGAATAGCGTTAACGCAATCAGAATCCCTCTCCATTTCTTCGATACTCCAGAAATGACGTATGCTGCCGGCAAGCCCAAAACAGCACAAAAAATCGTAACGATCAAGGAAATACTAAGCGTACGTCCTAACACCGCCATAAAATAGGAATCTTTGAAAAAATCAATATACAGTTGCAAAGAAAAACTACTTTCTGGGAATACCGTTGGAATTAAGCTACTTAGCAACGGAAGGACTAAGAAAAAGCATAATAAAACAATCCCTGGAAAGAGCAACGTATATCGAACGTTCTTTTTCATAACACATCTCCTTGTTCGTTTTTAGACTTATATTATATTCCTAAATCGAATGATTTTCAATACATTTTCAAATATTTCCAAACAAAATTTTATATACGCCCTATTTAATTCGTGTTTAGCCTTTTTCAACCTGCCATTACCAAATATGGTAATTACCATATTTGGTAATAGCATCCTCCTCTCTTCTCTTATAAACGAGCGTAAAAGAAGTATTAGCACTTTATAAACTCTTTTCAAAAAAAGAAAGTACGAAGATTATCTGTACTCTGTATAAAAACAAAGATTACCTCGGTTTCTATAATAACAACAATAGCGACTAGTAACCGATGCGAATTAGCAGGAGTTAGGAATTTATTCCTTACTCCCGCTTTGAGGCTCGGTAGGATTGAGACCTTGGCTCAATCCGGTACAGCTATTGTCGTTATTATGAAGATAACCGAAGGTAATCTAAGTTTTTATAGTACTACATAAAATAATCTTCGTACTTACTTTACATTATCGAATAGATACATTTTCTAAAGCAACTAATGCTTCTTCTACGCGAGTCATGGCGGACTTAATAACGTCCTCTTCCAACGTCGCATTGCGGTTCACAAACAATAATGAATACGCTAAAGATTGGAATCCTTCTGGTACGTGTTCCCCTTTATAAACGTCGAATAACGTTACTTTCGATAAGAACTCACCAGCATTTGCACGAATCACATCCACTAACTTAGCATGTGTTAATGAAGTTGGTGCTAGGATCGCGATGTCACGCGTCATGCTTGGATATTTCGCAACAGATTGAATTACCGCTTCTTGTAAGTTCGCTTCGAGTAATGGTTCCACATCTAACTCGAAGACGAATGTGTCTTGTAAGTCTAATGCTTTTTGAACCGTTGGATGAACTTTACCAATTAAACCAATCGCTTCGCCGTCTAAAAGAATGCGCGCTGTTTGACCTGGGTGTAATTCTTCGATGTCTGTTAAAGGCTCGAAGCGTACACGGTCTAAGCAGTCTAGTTGTGCGAAGTACTCTTCTAGAATTCCTTTTACCACATAGAAATCCACTTTCTCTGCTTTATGGTTCCAGTTCGCACTTGTCACGTCTCCTGTTAAAATACCCGCAATGACTTCGTTCTCGATGAAGTCTTCCTTGCCAGCAGTTCCTAACTTGAAGACACGGCCTGCTTCGAATAATTTCACGTTGTTTTGTGAACGAGCCACATTGTATTGAACGGCTTCTAATAAACTTGGTAATAGTGATTGACGTAATTCGCTACGATCTTCACTCATTGGCCAGCTTAAACGCACGCTTGTTGCGTCTTTCTTCGTAAACCATTTTGATTTCTCTGGAGTTGTTAAGGCGTAAGTGTAAGCTTGTGAAAGTCCAGCTCCTTGCATGAATTGACGAGTGTAACGGATGAAGCGTTGTTTATCTGTTAAGCCACCCACTGTACTTTCAGTTGTTGGTAATGTTGCAGGAATCTTGTCGTATCCGTAAATACGTCCTACTTCTTCCACTAAGTCTGCTTCGATAGAAATATCAAATCTCCATGCAGGGATTGTCACGTCGAAACGAGTTCCTTCTACAGTGGTTGGATATTCTAATTGTGCAAATACTTGTTTCACTTCTTCTACGGTTAAGTTTGTTCCTAAAACATGGTTTAAGCGTTCTAGTGTGATGCTTACAACTGGTAATTCTAAGTCATAACTTTGTGAAGAAGCGAATTCTTCTTTCACTGTTCCGCCACCAAGCTCGGCAATCAATGCTGCAGCGCGTTTTCCAGCTTGAACAATTGTTGCTTTGTTAATGCCTTTTTCGAAACGAGCACTTGATTCGCTACGTAAGTTATGTTTTTGTGAAGCAAGACGAACTGCTTTAGGATCGAATAAGGCTGCTTCTAATAAGACTGTTGTTGTTTCGTCTGAGATTTCAGTGTCTAATCCACCCATTACCCCAGCTAATGCGACAGGTTTGCCGCCTGAAGTAATCACGATTTCGTTTTCTAATGTACGTTCTTCCCCATCTAAAGTCACTAATGTTTCGCCTTCAGTTGCGCGACGAACATGGATGGCTTTTTCAGGTAATTTATCGTAGTCAAATGCATGAAGCGGTTGACCGTATTCCATTAAAATATAGTTCGTTACGTCTACCAAATTATTGATTGGACGAACGCCAGCTGCGATTAAACGGTTTTGCATCCATTGTGGACTTGGAGCCACTTTAACGCCTTCGATTAAGAATGCGTGGTATGCAGGAGCATCTGCTTCGTTTTCTACAGAAACTGTAACAACGCCTGGAATTTCAGAAGAAGTTCCTTTTTCGAATGCATCTGGTTCTAAA
>CAKPVL010000066.1 GCA_934193545.1 uncultured Granulicatella sp.
TAAAATAAATGCTCATTTTCTGCTTTAAATTGATCCATTAACGCACGAGTATTGTCTGTAGACATTGCATTCACTAGTACTACTTCAATATTTTTTAATGGATACGTTTGATTTTTTAAACTTTCAAAAATTTCAGGCAAGTAATCTTGCTCGTTATAGGCACTAATATTTACGGAAACTAACATTTTTCCACCTCTTTATATATGATAAAAGGATTGAGATAACTATCCCAATCCTTTTCATTTTATTTCTTTTTATTCGCAATATCAATCAATTCATCGTGTAATTGTTGATCTGTATAGCTTTCGAAGTTTTCAATGAAATTATACACGCGATTAATCTTAGAATTGTCCGCAATTCCAATATGAATCTTAGGAAAGACTTGTTTTGGATTTACTTCCCCTTCGTTCAGTAACTCTTCATACATCTTCTCTCCTGGGCGTAATCCTGTAAACTTAATCTCGATATCTCCTTCATCGAATCCTGAAAGACGAATTAAGTTTTTCGCTAAGTCCACAATTTTCACTGGTTGACCCATATCGAGTACGAAGATTTCCCCGCCTCGAGCAAGAGCTCCAGCTTGGATTACTAATTGAGCAGCTTCCGGAATCGTCATAAAGTAACGTACGATATCCGGGTGAGTAACTGTAATTGGTCCCCCTTCAGCAATTTGCTTCTTGAAAAGCGGAATTACTGAACCACGTGACCCTAATACATTCCCGAAACGAACCGCAACGAATTTTGTATACTCGCTACGTGTCGCCATGTCTTGCACAATCATTTCGCAAAGACGTTTTGTAGCTCCCATGATATTTGGTGGGTTAACTGCTTTGTCTGTTGATACCATTACGAATGCTTTTACACGTGCATGGCTTGCCGCTTCAGCCACATTTCTTGTACCAAGAATATTGTTTTTCACCGCTTCACGAGGGTTTAATTCCATCAATGGTACGTGTTTATGCGCAGCCGCATGGTAAACCACATCCGGTTTATATTTATCCATCACTTCAAAGATACGTTTGCGGTCTTGCACATCGGCAATGACTGGCGTAATCGTGAAGTGTTGAGAATATTTACCAACTAATTCCATATTCAATTGATAAATACTATTTTCACCATGCCCTAAAATAACGATTTCTTTTGGTTTGAATTTAGCCACTTGACGGCAAATTTCTGAACCGATTGAACCACCTGCACCCGTTACAAGAATCTTCTTGCCACGAAGTTGTTTTTCAATCATCGTTTGATCCAATTGAACTGGATCACGACCTAATAAGTCTTCAATTTCAACATTTCTTAGTTGTTGTACGTGTAAGTTCCCGCTCATGACATCGTCAATATTTGGTAAGATTACACATTCAGCACCCGTCTTACGAGCCACATCATACACTTCATTTAATTTCTTGATTGGAAGTGATGGCATCGCAATAACGACTTTCGTAATTCCCATTGTATCTACAATACGTTCGATATCTTTAATCGCTCCTAAAATACGAACTCCATAAATATCTTTACGTAGTTTTTCTGGGTCATCGTCGACAAAGGCAATTGGATCCATACGCATTGCTGGATGCATAAGCATTTGACGAACTAATAATGTTCCGGCAGCACCAGCCCCAACGATTAATGTTGGTTTTGCATTTTCCATAACGCTACTATCCGCAAAGAACTCACGGAAGACACGCATCGAAAGACGAACTCCACCGATTGAAATCACTAGTAATAACCAGCAAACAATTAGGAATTGCCACGTTATTTTTGTATCGAAGAACGCTATCCCTGAAATTGTTGAAACAATAACAGTTGCTGAGACACATTTTACGACAGTAATAACTTCGTACACACTTGCGTATTCCCAATCTCTCCAATAAAGATTGAAGAAATAGGAGAACACATAATAGGCTACTAACGATAAAATCGCTGTAATTGTTAATCCGTGAATATTACGAATTAACCCTTCTGTTACTAATCGAAATCCTAAAAATACTGATCCAACAACAAGTAGCGAGTCCACGATGAATAATAATAAAATTTTTAATCGATTATTCATTTAAATATCCTCTCCTGACTATCCAAGTACTTCTTGAATCACTTCTAAATAATTTTGAATAATGTAATCCACATCTTCATCGCTAAGTAATCCATGCAATGGTAGCGTTACTTCATTTTCAAAGAAGCGGTATGCATTTGGATAATCTTCCATACGGAATCCCATATTTTGGTAAGCCGTCAATAATGGAAGTGGTTTGTAGTGAACGTTACATGAAACGCCACGTTCCGCCATTTTTGTAATGATTTCTCCACGTTGGTCATAGCTTGCGCCTTGAACACGAGTGATATATAAGTGACGTGAAGATTCATAATCTTTACCTTCGTGAGGTAATACTTGGATACGTTTATCCGCAGATAAGCCTTTATCAAGATTACGTACGATTTCTTTTCTACGTTCCAATAATTGTGGGTAACGTTCTAATTGAGCTAAACCAATCGCAGCCATAATATCTGGCATATTGCATTTGAATCCAGGAATGACAATATCGTATTCCCAAGAACCTGGTTTGATTTTTGCTAAAGCGTCTTTTGTTTGTCCGTGTAATGAGTACACTTGGAATTCTTTATACATTGCTTCAGAATCCAATTCATTTGCTGGATTCCATGTAATACATCCACCTTCTGCAGTCGTTAAGTTCTTAACGGCATGGAATGAGAATGATGCAAAGTCCGCTAATTTAGCCACAGAAACGCCGTCGCGAGTTGTTCCAATTGCGTGTGCACAGTCAGAAACAACAATGACACGATTGAAATAACGTTGTAAGTTTGTAGATGGTTTGAATAAACCACGTTTTGATTCTACTACTTCGAAAATACGACGATAGTCACATGGAACCCCTGCTAATTCAACAGGAATAATCACTTTTGTTTTTTCAGTGATGGCTTCAGCTAACGCATCATAGTTCATTTCGAAATGATCTTCTTGGATATCAACCATAACGGGTGTTGCTCCAACGTGTTCAATCACACTGCAAGAAGCTGTATATGTGTACGCTGGGACAATCACTTCGTCTCCAGGCCCAACGCCTAAAACGCGTAGTGCTAACTCTAATGCAGCTGTTGCTGAGTTTAAGCAAACTACTTTTTCAGTGCCCATGTATTCTGCTAATTGGCGTTCAAATTCTTTTGTTTTTGGTCCTGTTGTAATCCAACCAGATTGTAGTACTTCGACTACATTGTTGATTTCCTTTTCTGTAATATCTGGTGGTGAGAATGGAATATTTCTAACTTTCATGTTGGTTCCTCCAAGTTATTTTAAGACTGCAATCACAGTTTTTACCATGATCGCAATATCATTTTTTAAACTACATTTTTTTAAATAATCAATATTGTATTGCATTTTTTCTGGCAAGATATGTTTAATATAAGCTTCATCCACTGTTAAACCTTGCTTTGTCCACTCCGCAATCTTTTCTGCTTCGTGTCTAAACTCAATCGCAGCAATCGATGTTACTCCGGCAGGAAGTAATAAGGTTGTCTGCATTTCCGGCGTGTATGAATCTACATATTTTTGCACTTCTGGTCTTGCGCCTACGAAAGACATGTCTCCAATTAATACATTGAGTAGCTGGGCTACTTCATCCAGACGATAATTACGAACACGACGTCCAACTTTTGTAATACGTGGATCGTGGTCTTGTGTTACAAGCGGCCCTACTTTATCCGCATTTAATACCATCGTTCTGAATTTAAATATTTTAAATTTGCGTCCATTTGTCGTAACGCGTTCCTGTCTATAAAATACAGGTCCACCATCTTCTAATTTAATTGCAATGGCAATCACTAAAAAGACGATTGATAACGGAACTAGCAGTAATAACGAAACGACGATATCAAAAATACGCTTTGAAATCAGATACCCTTTTCGCTGTCGAAGTTCCTTCTGTGTTTTAATTACGAGTTCGTTTCTCATAAATTCTGGCAATGAAATATTCTCGTTCATAAAATCTCCTTTCATGCCTAGATAACCTTCCCTATTATACCACATTTTCTTGAATTGCGGTAAATTTCTATGTAAATCATCCAATTATTTTAGTGTAGAAAGGACAATAAAATAAACCAATCTAACAGAAACGTTAAATTGGTTTATCGTATCTCTTATTATTGACTATCGAATCACATTTTCTCCAACTAGAGTTTTCCAAATTTCAAGAGCTAACTCGTCTTTTGAACACTCTGGAAGTGGAATTTGTTTGCCTTCTTTAGTAAGAATCGTTACTTGATGATTATCTGCATTAAAGCCAATGTTTGAACTAGAAACATCATTCGCAATAATCGCATCGGCTTTTTTCTTTTCTAATTTAGCCGCCGCATACTCAAGAACTTTTTCAGTCTCTGCCGCGAAACCAATCACAACTTGGCCCTCTTTTTTAGAATGTCCAAGCCCTTTTAGAATATCTGGATTTTCTGCTAATTC
>CAKPVL010000067.1 GCA_934193545.1 uncultured Granulicatella sp.
GATCTGGAGTTGGTTTCTCTGGATCTGGAGTTGGTTTCTCTGGATCTGGAGTTGGTTTCTCTGGATCTGGAGTTGGTTTCTCTGGATCTGGAGTTGGTGTTGGGTCAGGTTGAACTTCAGTTTCCTTAATTTCTTTCAATCCTTCTACCAATTTATTAATTCCATTTGGAGTTAATAAGTTATGTTCTGCAAGACCATTCTTGTATGCTTCTACAGCTGCCAAGTATTCTTTTGCATCTTGACGGTCAATCTTACGAACACGTTCTACTTCAGCGTTGTATGCTGATTCGTCTAATGGTTTATCTTCTTCAATTGGAAGAACGAAGCGTAATTCCGCTGCTGAAATATGTCCAGGATCACCATAAGTTTCGTTACCTGTGAAGATGGCTTTCTTCACTTTGATTGGAGCATCGAAGTTAATTACTTTTGTCTTCGCATTATTTGCCCAACCAGTAAAACTGAAGTTATGCTCTTGTCCATTTTCATCAATCACTGTGAGGCTACCGCTCATCACACGTCCATTTGGACCTGAAGGGCGAGGAACGTATTCAAAGCGAGTTGATTCCATTGGACTATTAAACTCTACTGTTAATGGTTTTCCTAAGCTATTCACTCCATAAGGTGTATGCCATAAGGTATTTGTATTACCATCAAATGCATACCATACATTATCTTCTTCCTCATAAGGAGCATCAAGATCATGGATATCATCCCAGTCTGGCGCACTACGTTTCACCGCAAGTTTTTCTTTAGCATCGTTAACACGTTCAATAAGCGCTCTAGCATCATCGACACTAATGTTTTCATCTGCTTCTAATAAAGCTGCTACAGCGTCTTTATAAGCATTTAATGAATCTTGTTTGTAGTTACCATTTACGATTGGAGTGTTCTTATCGTATGCTTCATCAATCAGCATCTTACCAGTTAACTTGATTTCTTCAATTTCAAGGTTATCTAACATGAAGTCTTTATAACCTTTGAAGTTGATTTCGTTATTGTTTGAATCCCCTTTAGTATCGGCACCACGCGCATTTGAGTAAATACCAATCCAAGTGTTTCCACCTTTTTCACCTGTTACATAGAAGCTTACTTTCTTAGGAGTTGATGAATTTTCCCAAGTGTTTTCTAAGTCGTATTTCGTTAATTTACTACGACGAGTATTTTCGCCATTACCGATAACGAATGAGTATGCTCCATTAGAACCTGCTTCATAATCGAAGGTTACTTTATAAGTCTTGCCTTCTTCGAAGCGGAAGTTTTGTGGAATTGTTTGGTAAACGAGTTTGTCATATCCTGATAAACCGTTTGTCTTCAATGACCAGTTGCCTTCGATAACGTCGTTGACTTTCTTACCGTTCCAGCCACGTTGTGTATATGGTTCGTGTTTTTCAGATAAGTGAGTACGGTTATCTGATACACCTTCAACGTTTCCGACTACGAATGGGAAGATACCTTGAGGCACTTCTTCAAAGTCTTGTTTGAATTTACCATTTCCTGTGTCATGTTTTTCGTTGTACATTACAGATTGGTTTTCAAATACACGAATTTCATCGAAGTAAGTTGCTGCTGCATCTGCATCACGTCCAAGTTCTAATGTAACGTTAGAAACATCTTCGCCTGTTGTGAAGTATACATACATGTTTTGGAAGTAACTTGAATCATCCACTGTCGCATTTTTCTTAAGCGTGTTATGCGCATGTGCTTGTACATAGTTCTTCGCGATAGATTTATTTGTGTAGTTAGAAATCACTTTATCTCCGACACGGATTGTGATATCTGCACGGGCATCGCTTCGGTTATCTACACCTACATAAACAGCGTATCTTGTGTTTGGTTTCAAGTCTGTTAAGCGTTGTTTCAATGTCACACGTTCAGTGTTTCCTTGAATACGTAACATTTCGTTAGCCCCTTGAGATTTCACGATTTCAGCATGTTCGCTGTCACCTGTTTTTTCCCAATGATCTAATGTTCCGCTGTTGAAACCTTGGTCATAGATGTGTAAACCTTCACTCCATACCATTGTCTTCTTGCCTTGAGCAGCTTTGTAAAGAACATATGGTTGGTTCGCATCTCCAGTAATTTGAATCTTACGGTCTGAGCCGACTGTTAATTCTACAACATCTTGTTTACCTTGATCTGTTAGACGGTAAAGATATACTTTATCTCCAGTCCAATCTTCTGGAAGAGTCCATTCAGTTGTTCCACCTTCAGTTGTGTAGAAGTACATCTTTTCTTTGTCGCCTGTTAAAGCTTTACCATTTTCATCCCAGTTCCATGGTACTAAGTAGCTTCCGCCATTTTCGATCACACGACCGTTTAATGTTGTCACACGTTTACGGTAGTCTGGGCTGTTAGGGTCGTTTGATTGACGAACAATCTTCACTTCGTCCCCTTTGTCATTTGTTAAATGAATTTCCATTTCTGGAGTCCACTTGTAGTTTTGACCATTGTCGCTCATTGCAACTGGGTTACCGTTTACCCATTTAGATACTTTGTAGTGTTGGAAGTACTTCGTCATAATGTTGTTTTCGAAGAGGTTACGAATATATCCTTCGTAGTCGCTTCGACCTTGCCATCCTTCGAAGTCTTTCATGTTATATCCACCAAGTAATGGATAGTTAGCGGCACCACCGTAGCTTGGATAGTCACCCACCCATGAGTCTTTTTGGTGGTTACGGATGAATCGAGTGATATTTGAGTTGATACCTTTGAGTGTGTATCCACCGTAAGTTAAGTCAGCTGCCCAGTGTTGGAATGTTGAGTCATATTCCGCACCGAAGCCCCACTCGATAGCCATACGCCAACCTTGAGCGTTTAATTCTTTCGCAAGTACGTGAGTTGGCCAAGCAGTGTTATCTCCTGATTGTCCGTTACCCCAAACGTCCACATAGATGAAGTCTAAGTCGCCTCCAAGTTTTTCTCTTAATTCTTTCCAACGATCTAAACGTCCATGTGATAAGTCATATTCTGCATCAATGTTGATACCTTGGTCTAACCAGTTCCAACCGTACATATATGTTCCGTCAGAGTTTCTACGTAAAATCGCTTCGCTGAAGTATTTAGATTCAGGATATGTTTCAGAAGCATTGACGTGAATACCGATTTTAGCACCGTATTCTTTCGCTCTTGCTAATAATTTCTTGAAGTCTTCAACGCCACCGATTCTCTTACCGATATCTGCATAGTTTAAGTGACCTGAGTCGTGACCTTCACTACCATATCCTTTAAGTAGGATTGATTGGCCTAAACCATCTGTGTGTAAGTTAATCTTCTTAATACCATCTAATGTCATTAAGAATGGGTTTTGCGCTTGAGATGCGAAGTTCATCGCAATACGATACGCTACTAAATCTGGAACAGATTCTGCTCCTTTTGGATTGTTCATGATATTACGATATGCAATCGCACCATCTTGCCAGTCAACAACATTATCTTTGTTTAAGTCTTTTGTGATAACTACTTTAGAACTTGGTAATTCTAATGTGTATTCTGGGAATACTAAGTTCTTATAAGCACGTTGGTACCAGTAAGGTGAGCTTTGAATACCAATATAGTTTACGCCATCAACTCTTTGTAAAGCAGTTGTTATACGCGCAAAGTCATTCCCTTGGTAAGTGAATTGTGAGTTACTCCAAACAGATGCTGCTAATTCGTTAGAAGAAACGAATCCATACATGAAGCCATAAGCGTAATCATTCATCTTGCCTGTCTTCAAGTCTAAATGATAATCCCCTGCTCTATGTGTGTTTGTGGACATTTGCGCTCCGTCAAACTTCGCATTTTGTTTATTAGAACCTACAGAAACAAGTGTGTTTCCTGGGAATTCAATGGTTTGGATTAATTTTCGAACATTGTCGACTGGTTTACCCATTTCAACATTGTTTTTGTTCACTACTTTTGTCACATCGAAGTGCATTTCGTTGCCGACTAATTGTAATTTCACAGTGATTTCTGCGTTGATGAATTCATCATCGTTTCTTACTGTCATTACATATTCTGCAGTAGTGTCATCAATCTTACGGTATTGAACTTCTGGAGTTACTAACACACCGTTGATTGACATTTTATCTAATTTTTGAACTTGACCTGTTAACGTTTTTCCATCTAATTCATATTCTTTAACACGTGGAAACGCCGTGTCGATGATGGCTTTTAATTGTTCTGATTGTAGTGTTTCGTAATGTACATCTTGGTCGTTACGACGGAAACCATCATCCACAGCCGGAGTTTCTTCTTCTGGTTTAATGTTATCTTGGTTGTCCGCTTTGATCGATACAGATGATAATTCTTTATAATATGTTCCCGCTTTAAGGTAAACTTTATTCACATCAGCTAAAGCGTTCTTGACAGCTTCTGGAACGACTTCTGTACTGAATAAAGCTTGTCCATTATTTGTAGCGTTTAATTGACCATCTTTCTTGTACACGATAGATAGGTGGTTTTC
>CAKPVL010000068.1 GCA_934193545.1 uncultured Granulicatella sp.
ATTAAATTCTAAATACGCAAAAAGGCGCCTCCTACTCGCAGGAAGCGCCTTTTACTATTTTAAATTAACCAACACGTTCTGAAACGTATTTAATAATTTTATTTGGAGTATCGATTTCTTCGTAAGTTACTTCTGTTGGAGCCACTTCGATACCGAATTCTTCTAAGCGAACAAGAAGTTCAACGAATGCTAATGAATCCATTAACCCTTCTTCTTTTAAGTTGATGTCTTTATCTTCGTATACTACTTCATCTTCGCAAATTTCTTCTAAAATTTCTAAAATTCTTTCTTCCACGGAAATCCCTCCTATTGCATTGAAATTAATTTACTTATCCATAATAATGGTTTTCCTGAAAAAATCAAGAATCCTAACATTACTAAATGCATCGTAATGAGCCAGCTTGTGATTTTATACCATGTCTTATTCTTGTTTTTCTTATAAAACTTCGACTTCTTCTGATACCATTCAAATGACGCCATCAGAACCCCGTGATACACACCGTAGATGATGTAGTCCAGCGTCACCCCATGCCAAAATCCCATAAAGGTCATATTGATCATATAGGCAACCATCGCCGTCGTCAGTCTCTTCTTGAAGACTTTCTTACGCATGAATCGCATTACAACACGCGAGAATACAAAGTCACGCAGCCATGTCGATAGCGTAATATGCCATCTGTTCCAGAAGTCTTTAATGTCGATACTGATAAATGGAAAATTAAAGTTCATCGGCGTTTCAACACCAAGAATATTACTTGCCCCTACCGCCATTAAACTATATCCAGCAAAATCAAAGAACAAGTATGCGGTGTAAAGATACATATACCCGATGAGATAGGTCACGTCTTTCCCCATCGGTCCATTCATATGTTGGAATACCATTCCGGATAATACCAATTTATAGAATAAACCTAAAACTAATCTAAAAATACCTGTCCCTGCGAGTTCTAAATACTCCGCTCGACTTCTTTGTTTATGCCAATCGTCCATAAAACGTCGGCTACGGTCAATCGGCCCAGAACTAAGCGCTGGGAAAAATAACAAGAAATGCGTGTAATCGAGAACAGACATTGGTTTTTCAATCAACCCGTCATACATCTCAATAATGATTTGGACTAATTTGAAGGTCATATAAGAAATCCCTAAAAATCCAAATCCATTCACATGAAACACAGGCAACACTTTCACCACAATTAACGGCAAGCCCGCTAACAACACCATCATCGGCATTGTCTTCTTGCGGTCTTTCAGCTTAGAGGTCATCTGCATCAAAATGTACCCTAACACTACAAATCCCAATAGCGCAATCAGTTGGTCTGGCGTTTTAATAAACACGAAATAAACCATCACTAATGAGAATAGTAATGATAGATAATACGTAGATTTTTGAAAGACATTTAATATGAACGCTACGATTAATACGAGTCCTAGCGTCATGAAGAAAGAGAGACCTTCAAAATAATGCATCGACTACACAAGCTCCTTTAATTGTTTTTTATCAATTTTACCGTTATTGTTCAACGGCATTTCGTCTAAGAAGACGACTTTCTTTGGAATCATATATTCCGGCACATGTTGCGCCAATTCTTTTTTCACGAGTTTAACTGTTTCAAAACGTTTTTCGATTGGTTCGTTATACACGACAAATGAAGTAATCGATTTTACTTTCCCATCCGCCATCGAAGGAACGGTTGCAGCCTGACGAATTTTCGGATTCTTCAATAAGTTATTGTCGATATCTTCCAACTCGATACGGTGGCCATGTAATTTGATTTGGAAATCGATTCGTCCTTCGCAGAATAATAAATCTTCTTCGAAATGTCCCACGTCCCCTGTACGGTATGCACGCTCACCATCCACTTCAAAGAAATGTTTCGCATTCATTTCAGGGTTTTCATAATAACCTTTTGCCACTGTATTTCCGAAAATGATGATTTCGCCACTTTCTGGGCCATCAATTAACACGGTTGTTCCAGGTTTAATCACACCTACTGGAAGATTATCTGGATACTTCTCTAACAATTCTCGTGTTAGTGGCATCCACGTTACCATAACGGTTGATTCCGTTGGGCCATATGTGTTCACCACTTCCGCGCGCGGGAATCGTTCCATTAATTTTTCAACGGTTGTACTGAATAACTTCTCACCGCAGAATACAAATTGCTCTAATTCAGGAAGCAGTTCTTGATTAAAACTTGGATCCACTAAGCACATTTCCGCAAAGGATGGCGTTGAAATCCACACCGTTGCTTTAGACTCTTCTAATGTTTTAAATAACACTTTGAAATCTTGCAAGTGCTCTTTATCAATTTGAACAAGTGGCGCATGCATATAAAGCGCTGGCCAAAGTGACATTACTGATAAATCAAATGAGAACGGCGGATGCCCAAGAAAAACTTGAGGTCCTTTCTCTTTGTAATAACCCGTATACCAATCTAAGAAGTGGTTCAAGTTGTTGTAAGTAATCGAAACTCCTTTTGGCTTCCCTGTACTTCCAGAAGTAAAGATAATATAGAAAATATCTTCTCCTTGAACATAATGTTCTTTTGAAATACGTTCCGTCGTTGAAGCAATCACTTCTTTAGCTTCAGGAACTGTCAATGTTGGTGCATCTAGCGAAATTTCTTCGCTTACGAGCACGACCGGGCTCTTAACAGTTGCGATAATATCTTCAACGCGGTCAATTGGTGTATTCACATCAACTGGGCAATAGGCATGACCTGATTTTACACAAGCCAAGAAGTACACCAACATAAACGGATGCTTATGGCCATAGACTACGATTGGAGATTTATCCCCTTTGTATGTCTCATGTAAGTATGCCGCTAGCTTATCTGAGTACTCCCAGACAAGACTTGCTGTTAACTCTTCTTCCGGCATTAAATCGTGTCGGTAAATGATTTTGTCTTGTTTCGTATTTAGTTCTAATTGTTCTAATAATGGTTTCATAATCCGCTCCCGAGCACCTTTTCAAAATCTCTTTCTGAAAAACAACTGTTCTATTTTCAGATACAAAAGAATTATAGCATACGGCTTCTTTCTTGCCTATTACATTTCAAGAAATATTATAGTTTTTTAACGTTTTTAAAATGAAAAAGAGGCCGAAAAACATTTCGACCCTTTCCACTCATTTTTTAAGCAAGTCTGCTCAAGAAATACTTCACTTCAATTTCAACACCAAGCGCTAATACACGCTCATCGATATCGAATTTTTCATGGTGATGTCCATAAGCTGTTTCTTCTCCAGATTGGCTACCAAGTAAGCCATAAACACCAGGTTTATTCACTACGTAGTCCGCGAAGTCATCGGCACCCATAGATGATTCGTATTTTGTGATCAGGTTGTCGATTCCTTCTACTTTCGCAACTACTTTTTGGAATTCTTCTGCTAACTCAGGAGTATTAATCACTGGAGCTGCCGCATCATACCAATCGATTTCAAATTCACAGCGATTGAGTTCAGCGATTCCTTTAGCGATTCGCGTTACCGCTTCTTTTAAGTGCGCACGTGTTTCATGGCTAAATGCACGAATCGTTCCTTCGATTTCAGCGTCGTTGGCAACGATATTGTAACGAGTTCCCGCATTTAATTTACCTACGCCAACAACAGCACGGTCGATTGGATTCACTTC
>CAKPVL010000069.1 GCA_934193545.1 uncultured Granulicatella sp.
TGTGCATCCCCCGTTTCCTATAACGAACGGTTACGGAAGACTTCGTACATCATTAAGGCACTCGCCACGCTCGCGTTCAGACTTTGGACATGTCCCACCATCGGGATGGTCACCATTTCGTCCACGCTTTCTTTCACGATACGAGACACGCCTTTCCCTTCGTTCCCCATCACGATTGCAAGAGGGCCACTTGTATTCCATTTGCGGTAATCTGTTCCATTCATGTCGGTTCCAAACACCCAAATGCCACGCGCCTTCAATTGTTCAATCGTCTGCGTTAAATTCGTAACGCGGACAACCGGCACATGCTCGATAGCACCCGTTGAAGCTTTGGCAACGGTCGCTGTCAATGAAGCAGATCTGCGTTTTGGAATAATAATGCCGTGAACGCCTGTTGCGTCTGCCGTACGTAAAATACTTCCTAAGTTATGTGGGTCTTCCACGCCGTCTAAGATAACGATAAATGGATCTTCGCCTTTTTCTTCGGCCTTCTTAAAGACGTCTTCTAAGTCGGCATATTCGTAGGCTGCAATCGAAGCAACTAACCCTTGGTGAACGGCATTGCCGACAAGGTCTTCAATCTTCGTCTTTGGAACGGTTTGAACTTGAATGCCTTTTTCACGTGCGAGTTCAATCACCTTTGCGGCATCTCGTCCAGAAGTTCCTTCTTGGATAAAGACGCGGTTCACACGGTCCGGCGTTTGCAAGGCTTCCACCACTGCATGACGACCAAACACGAAGTCCACCACTTCTTGTACTCCCTCACGTTCTACGTGTTCACGAGCTGGGCGCTGTCTCTTCTCTGCGCGCTCAGGTCGCCCACGGTCTGAACGATTTCCGTTTCTTGATTTTTTCTTTGGTGCATATTCATTTCGTGCCATATTGCTATTCACCTTCCACTTGTTGTAAGCACCAATTAATGAGTTCTTCTAGTCGGGCTTGTTGGCCTGATAAGTATAAGTACCCCATTAATGCTTCAAAGCCAGTCGCAATACGGTACGTTCCTACGTCTGCATTTTTGGCAACCGTGTGACTCTTACTATTGCGTCCTCGTTTGTAAATTTCTAATTCTTCTTCCGTTAAGAAGTTTTCTTGTTCCAGCATTTGTTGCATCAAGCGTGCTTGCGCCTTTGCCGAAACAAACTTCGTTGCGGTCGCGTGCAATTGATTTGGCTTTGTTAACCCTTTTTGCATCACGTGATTTCTGACATACACTTCATAAATCCCGTCACCCATATAGGCTAAGGCCAAACCGTTTAGCAGCTTCCAGTTTTTTTCTGTCATGCTTCTCTTCTCCATCGTGTTCCTTGTGGAGTGTCTTCTAATACAATCCCTTGTTCTTTTAGTAAATCACGAATCTCGTCACTGCGAGCAAAGTTTTTCGCTTTACGCGCTTCAAGACGTTCATCGATTAAGGCTTGAATATCATCATCGAGTAGTGCTTCTTGTTTTTCAACGATACCGAAGATTCCAAATAGAACCGTTGCTTTTTCAAGGAGTGCTTCGAGTACTGCTTTTGAAACGACTTCTTGTTCTAAGTACACATTCCATTCTTTCAACCATTGGTATAACACAGTCATACCGTTTGCCGCGTTGAAGTCATCATCCATTTCTTTTTGGAATTCTGCTTCAATTGCTTCGAATTTTGCTAATCGTTCTGCATCTTCTGGCAAAGTATCTACGGCTGCTTCTAAGCGGTAGCGTGCGTTCTTGAAGGTTGTTTGTACTTTTTCAAGATTCACGGCTGCTTCTTGAAGAGCCGCTTCACTAAATTTCAATGGACGACGATAGTGCGCACTTGCTAAGAAGAAACGAAGTACTTGTGGGTCAAGTTGTTGGATTAAGTCATGAACGAGCACGAAGTTTCCAAGTGATTTACTCATTTTCTCTTCGCCCATTGTTACAAACGCATTATGCATCCAATAGTTCGCAAATTTCTTACCAGTTTTTGATTCACTTTGCGCGATTTCATTTTCGTGGTGAGGGAATGCTAAGTCTTGTCCACCACCGTGAATATCGATGGTATCGCCTAAGTGTTTTGTCGCCATTACAGAGCATTCAATATGCCATCCTGGGCGACCCTTGCCCCATGGAGAGTTCCAGCTAATTTCATTTGGTTTTGCGCTCTTCCATAATGCAAAGTCTAGCGGGTTGCGTTTCTTCGCATCATCTTCTGAGGCTGTACGATTACTTGCCCCGATTTGTAAGTCTTCGATGCGTTGATCGCTGAGTTCCCCATAGTCTTTGAATTTTTCAGTGATGAAATACACATCGCCTTCTGATTCATAGGCCATGCCTTTTTCGATTAAATCTGCTACAAAGGCAATAATGTCATCCATTGTATTCATTACCGTTGGATTTAGTGTCGCCTTCTTCACGTTTAGCGCGTTTGTATCTTCAAAGAACGCTTCGATATATTTCTTAGAAACTTCCTCAGCCGTCATGCCAGTTTCGTTGGCCACGCGAATAATTTTATCGTCCACATCTGTAAAGTTCGAAACGAAATTCACGTCATAGCCGCGGTATTCAAAGTAACGACGAATCGTATCAAAGGAAACCGTACTACGTGCATTTCCGATATGAATATAGTTATAAACCGTTGGACCGCACACATACATGCTCACTTTTCCTTCTTCAATCGGTTTAAATGCTTCTTTTTGTCTTGTTAAAGTGTTGTAGATTTGAATCATAAGTTTCCTCCGATAGTCGTATCTTTTTCAATCTCTTCTGGTGTATGAACACGAACCACTCGTGCCGGCAACCCAACTGCCGTCGTATGAGCAGGGATGTCCTCTAACACAACTGCCGCTGCCCCAATCTTGGCATATTCTCCAACCGTTACAGGGCCAATGACTTGCGAATGTGCTGATAAAAGCACCCCATTTTCGATGGTTGGATGACGCTTGCCTGTATCTTTCCCAGTTCCGCCTAAGGTCACCGCATGGAACATTTTGACATCGTCACCGATAATCGTTGTCTCTCCAATGACTATTCCCATTCCATGGTCGATAAAGAATCGTCTTCCAATCGTTGCGCCTGGATGAATCTCGATGCCCGTTAGGAACCTGCTAAATCCAGCGACCATCCGTGCAAGAAGTCTCATTTTCGCCTTTGTATGCAACCAATGCGCCACCCGGTGTAAGACCATTGCGTGATATCCTGGGTACGTCAAGACGATTTCCAAGCTGCTTCTTGCTGCTGGATCATTTCTCTTATAAGTATCCATATCTTCTCTAAAACGTCCCATTCCTTCACTTCCTTTACATTTGTCTATTCTATTCA
>CAKPVL010000070.1 GCA_934193545.1 uncultured Granulicatella sp.
CCCATCCACTTCGCCATGCCGCGATCCTTGTGCTCTCTTGCCGAGCGATATGGCAAATACGCTCTTTCCATTATTTCAAACCGTCTAATCCTCCAGCGGAATGTCCTCCGACTAACTTGCTTCTAGCCACCACGCGCGAACCACCTTCCAGCGCGTTCCCTTTTAAAAGCGAGGTGAATCCGTATTGGTCGCGGACCGTATCAATCGCCGTCTGGAGCCTTTCTTCTTTCTCAACTGCTTCAATATCTTCGAATAGTGAAATGAGTCCAAAGCTTTCTTCGACAAATCCGGAATACCGCACAGCCACATTACGCACCGCACCTCCTTTGTATTTCTTACGAAAGAGTTCCAAGACGACTTCCGATAACACCGAAGTGCGATTCGTCGGGTCAATCTTGCGCTGCGCCTGTATCGACGACAAGCCCTCGTCCTTTGAGTAGCCTACGTGAATCGAAACAACCGTCGCCTTCTTCTTAATCCTGCGCATTCGAATCGCCACCTGCTCCGCCATCTCGCGAAGCACGATTTCGATATCGCGTTGGCGGACATAGTTACGCGGAAGCACCTGCGAGTTCCCGAGCCCTCTTGATTTGGGGCGATACGGCACATGCACATTGCTCTCATCGATGCCATTTGCGTGAAACCATAAATCGAGTCCCACGACACCAAGCGCTTGTTTCAATCGGTCAGGATTGGCATTAGCCAGTTCGCGAATCGAATAAATCCCGAGCGCATTCAATCGCTTCTCCATCCGCGAACCAATCCCCCAGAAGTCTGTCATCTCTGGAATTCCCCAGACCTTCTCTTCGACATCTTCATACGACCAGTTCGCTCTCATATGCGGAATCTTTTTCGCCTCATTATCGAGCGCTAATTTAGCCAAGAGTGGATTCGCGTTCGACATTCCAACCGTCGAGTAAATCCCCGTCTCTTTCCAAATCGCCCGTTGAATATCCGCAGACACGCGGTCGAGCTTTTCCCGTCTAGATAAGGCATCATCCGGCACAAAATAATTCAGCGACGACGTTAAATCGATAAAGCCTTCATCAATCGAATACGGAAAAATATCCTCTGGCCCACCGAAGTTTTGAAAGACGCGTTGAATTTGCATGTTCACCTTAATATACTCGTCCATCCTGGGAGGTACGATATGCGTCACCTTCGCCCAATTTTCGATAAAGCGCACATATTGCGGCGTCACTTCGATTCCTTGACGACGCGCATTGGCATAACTAAAACGACGTGTTTTGACATCAAAGGGCAACTCATAGGCACGACCGACATTGGATTTCCCGAAGACCTTCTTGAACGTTGGGGAGGACGCTAAAATCAACCCCGCCGAATTATCCGCACGACTCATTACGCATAGCGACGTCTTCAACGGATGCAGGCCTCTTGCCACACATTCCACACTCGCGTAAAAGGACTTCATATCCACAAAGGCAATGTCGCTTCTCGGTTCCTTCGAATAGTCAAAGCAGCCCATCTTTATCCCTCCAACGGCATAAAGTTTCCGACAATCATTCCTACCACTCGTGGTTCTTCCTCATACGGAGCAAACAAGTCCGCATAGTCCGGGTTAAACGATACTAAACGCAACCCGTCCCTTTCACGGTACACGCGCTTAATAAACGTCTGACCGTTCCATACCACCGCATAGACCGCTCCATCATAATCGAATCCCGTCTCACGAATGAGCGCCACCGATCCATTATGGTAGCGTGGTTCCATCGAGTCCCCCGATACCCATGACGCAAAATCATGCGCCAACTCTTCATCGTAGTAAACCGTATCGTAGTCTCGGTCGTTGTAAATCGTCGCCCCAATCCCAGCCGACATCTTCTCGTACACATGATACGCGACCAGTTTCTTCTTCATCGGCACCACTTTTGGCGTTTGTTCCTCGGTTGCAAGCGCCCGTACATAGCGCACCGCCTTCTCTTGGTTTGGCGGCGTGAGTGTATGGTATAGTCGTACAATTTCAATTTCTGTAAAATATCCCTTTGGCACAGATAGAAGCTTCTCCAGCTGTTCTACCTTATCGGAAGCTGGCACCTTCACTCCACGCTCCCATGCAGAATAAGCCTGCTTAGAGACACCCAGTGCATTAGCGAGCTCTTGTTGCGTGAGACCCTGCGCCACTCTTCGTTCTTTTAATTTCTCTGGTTGATACATCGTACACCTCCTGCAAAACATGTAAACCTATTTGGTTGACTTCAGTATAAAACAGTCCCTCCCCACTTGCAAGCAGAACGAATAGTCAAAAATCAAAATTAACTTATAAGTTAATTTCGGTTAGTGCTTGATACCTGCGAATCCTAGCGGATTTGGCCATAAAGGCTGTAATGGGGCACCGACTTGAGCCTTCGTTTCAAGTTCTACCAAGCTTCAAACTGACTCTACGGGAATTCCCTAGAGTCAGTAATTCACATTGGTTGCCATCCCCCATTACTGCTATTATGGCATCCGCTGGATTCTTCGGTATCATTTTTTTGAAGTGTAGCATATATGTTACATTTTACTTTTTTTCATGCAAAAATCGCGCGAGAAAATTTTATACAAAGAACTCATTTCAACACTGTGTAAATCAAACAAATTTTGTATAAGTGCGCTCCTCACTTTTTAGAGATCCTTTTACAAATGGATCTCTAGCCAATCGATTGCTTGATTGCTGACTGCCGTTCGATAAACCAGCTGAATAACTTTTATATCCTTCTATGACTAGAATTTCGGGCGATTATATCCTAAAAATTCAGTTTTCGGAATAGATCCAGCGAAATCCGTCGATTTTATTTTTCAATTTTTTGGACAAAAAAAGAAGAAACAAAGCAACGGCTGGCTGCTTCATTTCTTCTAAAATTCATTACATTTCTAGGCTAACGAATGAATAAGGAACTAATTCTTCTAGACGTAATTCTAGAATTTCGCCTTTTCCGTTCAATAAGAATACAGGAGTATCTGGTCCGCAGAACTCAACCATCACTTGACGACAAATGTTGCATGGTGGTAAGAATCCTTCTGTTTCTCCCGCAACGGCAATCGCTAAAATATCGCCTTTACGATAGCCTTGTGAAGCCCCGTAGAAAATCGCGCTACGTTCTGC
>CAKPVL010000071.1 GCA_934193545.1 uncultured Granulicatella sp.
TTACCGATACCGCCGGCACCAAACGCTCCGGCCATGGTTGTTAAACCAATTAAGCTGATAATTGTTAGTGAGCTTGCACGGATTAAGCTTGGCAAGCCTTCTTTTAAGTACACGCGGAAGATAATTTCTAGCGGTGTACATCCCATTGCTTCACTCGCTTCGATAACCCCTTTATCTACTTCGGTCAACGCTAATTGCACTTGACGAGAATAGAATGGAACGGTTGCGAATACTAGCGGAACAATCGCTCCTGGAATACCAATGGTTGTTCCTACGATTGCACGAGTTACTGGAATCAGTAACATGGCAAGGATGATAAATGGAATCGAACGGAATAAGTTCACCACTTTATCAAGTACCAAATACAATCCTTTGTTTTCAAGGATGTTTCCTTCACGCGTAACAACCAGTGTCACACCTAAAGCAATCCCTAAGATACCCGCGATTAAACCTGTTAATCCAACCATGATTAATGTATCAAGTGTGGCTTTTTGAATTTCCAACCATACTTTAGCATCGATGTTTGGAAACCAAGTTTTAAAATCGATAAAGGCTAATAAATTCATCTTAGGCACCTCCCTTTTCTTCTAAGACTTCTACTGAAACGCCTTGTCCTTTAATGTAAGAAAGTGCATTTTCGATGCTTTCTTGTTCGCCTGATAAACCAACCAATAATGTTCCTACTGGAGTTTCTTGGATGATTTCCACGTTGGCGAATAAGATATTCGCTGCTACTTGGAATTGAGTCGATAATTTCGTAATCAACGGTTCCCCAGTTGAAGCACCGACGAATGAAATTTTCACTAAGTAATCTCCATCTTTCAGATTCAATAACTGTTCGTGTGAGAGAACTGTTTCAATTCCTTGGTTGATATGAGTTGCAGTGTCGATGAAGTCTTTTGTTAAGTTGCGTTGTGGGTTTGTAAAGATATCAAGCACTGTTCCTTGCTCAATCACTTCACCGTCTTCCATTACGGCCACCTTATTACAAATTTCTTTTACGACTTGCATCTCATGCGTGATAATCACAATCGTAATTCCTAATTGCTCATTAACCTTCTTCAATAACTCTAAGATTGAGTAAGTTGTTTTAGGGTCAAGCGCACTTGTCGCTTCGTCACAGAGCAATACGTCTGGGTCGTTGGCTAACGCACGGGCAATCGCCACACGTTGTTTTTGTCCCCCAGATAGTTGGCTTGGATAGCTGTTTGCTTTATCTTCAAGACCAACTAATTGTAAGAGAGAATCAACTTTTTCTTTAATCTCTTTCTTCGTTAACTTCACCAATTTTGGCTCAGCGGTTGGATCAACAGCTGTTTCTCCTTCTTCCACTAGCGGTTTCTTCGCTTTTTTTAGCGGGAAAGCCACATTGTCAAAGACGCTTAACGTATTCATTAAGTTGAAGTGTTGGAAAATCATCCCAATTTTCTTACGTGCGTCACGCAATTCATTTGGTTTCAATTTCAACAAATCTACGCCATTAACTTCTACATTTCCACTAGTAGGACGTTGAAGTAAGTTAATGGTACGAACTAGCGTACTTTTACCAGCACCACTATATCCGATAATTCCATAGATATCCCCGTCTTCCACATTGACAGAAACATTTCGAACGGCTTTTACGACTTTCTTACCTTGCGTAAAGGTCACGTCGATATTTTCTAATTTAATCATGTGTTCTCCTTTCTTTTGCTCAAACAAAAATCGTCCCCTCACTAACATGGGTTAGCAAAAGGACGAGTCAAATTCTCGTGTTACCACCTTTGTTTATAGTATTCTCACAAATACTATCTCAGTCTGTTTCAATCAAAACAGAAAGCTGTATCGGGCTTACCCGTAATCATCTAATCATTCGACGATTAACACTCCGAGGCCATCTTCAAAGCTTCCACTAATGTCTCTTTTCACCAACCGAGACTCTCTACTGAAAAGTTCCACTTTTACTCTTCTCATCAACGTGTCTTATAAACATGTTAATAGGATACCAGCAAACCACCTTCTAGTCAATTAACACTTTTTTATCACTAGTTATAACTAATGGTTATATCAAAAAAATCTACTATATAATAGCTAATATTTCTCTACCTTTTTATTTTCTTGTACAATGAGAGTGACAACCTCGAAAGGAGCTTTCCTATGGAACATGAATTAATTCCTTATAAAACAATGCCGACTTGGACGGCAGAAACATTACCAGAGCCATTTAGAAAAATGCATAATACAAAAGTGGGTACTTGGGCACACCTCACGATTTTAGAAGGCGCGCTTACCTTCTATGAACTCGATGAAGAAGGAAATGTTCTAGCGGAGCATCTCTTTACGAAAGATTCAGACATTCCATTCGTCGAACCTCAAGCTTGGCACCGCGTTTCACCTGCCAGCGATGACTTGAAATGTTATCTCACTTTTTATTGCACGCCTGAAGATTACTTTGCCAAAAAATACGACCTCACTCGTACGCACTCGGAAGTCATTGAAGCGACGCCAAAATTCCCTAAAGGAAAGGTGCTCGACCTTGGAAGTGGAGAAGGAAGAAACAGCTTGTACTTGGCGAAGAAAGGATTCAATGTAACTTCACTCGACATCAACTCAATGAGCCTTGCGAAATTATCACAGATTGCGGAAGCGGAAGGGCTTGATATCGATATTCAGCCTTATAACATAGAGAGTGCCGATATTCCAGGAGGACTCTATGACGTCATTATTTCAACAGTGGTCTTGATGTTCTTAGATCCGTATGCCATTCCAGATGTGATTGAAAACATGCAGTCACACACGGCACCTGGAGGCTTCAACTTAATCGTGGCGGCGATGTCGACAGAGGACGCGCCATGCCCAGTGAACTTTCCGAAGACATTTGCAAGCGGCGAATTGAAAGACTACTACGCAGGCTGGACATTGCATAAATATAATGAGGACTTTGGTCAACTCCATAAAACAGACGAAAACGGCAATCGTATTAAGATGAGATTTGTGACACT
>CAKPVL010000072.1 GCA_934193545.1 uncultured Granulicatella sp.
TTAGAGCAACTCGTTCAATCGATTAATGAACCAGCCAAAAAGGTTGTTAAAAAAGCAGCGAAACCGAAGAAATCTATGTATATCGTTGAATCAGAAGAACGCTTAATGGATAAATTCGGAACAAGCGTGCAAATCGTCGAAAAAGGCGAACGTGGGAAAATCGAGATTGAATACCTTTCTCAAAAGGATTTAACACGTATTTTAGAAGTATTAGAAATCGAATTAGACGATTAAAAAGGAGTCTGTATGAAAGCAGGAACAACGTATCAATTACACGATCATGTGGAAATGAAAAAGCCGCATGCGTGCCAAACGAATTCCTGGGAAATCATCCGTATGGGGATGGACATTCGTATCAAGTGTGATCACTGTGGTCAAATGGTCCTTATGCCAAGACGGGAATTCGAGAAGAAGATGAAAAAGGTCACTGTAGTAGCGGCCGAAGAAAACAAATAAAGAAAGAGTGTGACAAATGGCCTTAACAGCTGGAATCGTCGGCTTACCAAACGTTGGGAAGTCAACATTATTTAATGCAATTACAAAAGCAGGGGTCGAAGCAGCGAACTATCCGTTTGCGACGATTGACCCAAACGTCGGAGTGGTAGAAGTGCCAGACCTTCGTTTACAAAAACTAACAGAATTAGTGAAACCAAAGAAAACTGTCCCAACGACATTTGAATTTACAGATATTGCGGGAATCGTGAAAGGGGCAAGCCGCGGGGAAGGTCTTGGAAACAAATTCTTAAGCCATATCCGTCAAGTGGATGCGATTTGCCAAGTAGTTCGTTGTTTTGAAGACGAAAACATTACTCACGTAGCTGGGAAAGTTGACCCAATCGCCGACATTGAAACAATCAACCTAGAGTTAGTGTTAGCCGATCTTGAGTCAGTGGATAAACGTATCGCTCGTGTGGCAAAAATTGCGAAAACAAAAGATAAAGACGCGGTTGCAGAACTTGCAGTCTTGGAAAAAATCAAACCGGTGTTAGAAGAAGGAAAATTAGCACGTACGATTGAATTCACAGACGAAGAACTTCCAATCGTGAAAGGCTTATTCCTTTTAACAACAAAACCAATGCTTTACATCGCAAACATCTCTGAAGATGACGTGATGGAAGGCGGACATAACCAATATGTACAATTAGTAGAAGACTATGCTGCAAAAGAAGATGCAGAAGTCGTTGTGATTTGTGCGAAAATCGAAGAAGAGGTAGCCGAATTAGAGGAAGAAGAGAAACAAGCCTTCTTAGAAGAAATGGGTATCGAAATCTCAGGGTTAGATATCTTAATCCAAAAAGCATACCACTTATTAGGATTAGCGACTTACTTTACAGCGGGTGAACAAGAAGTGCGTGCGTGGACATTCCGCCGCGGCATGAAAGCTCCGCAATGTGCGGGAATCATTCACTCGGACTTCGAGCGTGGATTTATCCGTGCCGAAACGGTAGCCTATACAGACCTACTCGAATACGGTAGTATGACGGCTGCGAAAGAAAACGGAAAAGTTCGTCAAGAAGGTAAAGAATATGTCGTGCAAGATGGCGACGTAATGCTCTTTAGATTTAATGTATAAGGTTATCGGAGGATTGTAGCATGTCAGAACAAAACGTACAAGAAGAAGTAGTAGTGTCAGTAGAGGCTCTAAAAGCAGAATTAACAAATAAAAATGAACAATACATCTATCAATTAGAACGCGCATTGAAAGAAGCTGGATTTGATGAAGCGCAAATCGAAAAAGAATTATCAGTGATGCTTCCAGAAATCGTTGAAAAGCAAAAAGCGGGTGTGACTGCTCGTCAATTGTTCGGTACGGTAACAGAACGCGTTCAATCAATCGTAGCTGGGCCAACAAAAGACCCAGACGCAAAATCTCCAGACTGGCAAATTGCCGTTGACGGAGGACTTTTAGTCGGCGGATTATTCGCTCTGGTTACAGGAGTGATGTTGATGTTAAACCCAAGTGGAGATACCCAACCAATGGGACTCTTCACACTTCTCATCAACTTTATCGCAGGGGCATTTGTCATGCTTGCGATTTCTAAGAACGCACCGAAATTCGATAATCCAAAAGGTCAACGCGGATATATCCGTTACTTAGTGGTAAGTACGGTAGCGATGGTCGCTTGGTTAATCTTAGTGGTGCTAAGTCAACAATATATCCCATCTGTGATTAATATTGTGATGGGTTACGAGTGGTACTTACTCATCGGGGCTGCGGCTCTTGCTGGTAAATTCTACTTGAAGAAGAAATTAAATATTGTCGGATCAGTAATGTAAGAAACGAAAACAATCTGTGTGACGGTGACGGCGGAGTGCTTCGTGGAAGTCGGCAGTCATCGCACACTTCTTTTATAGAGGTGAGCATATGAAACAAATGAAACGTTGGATCATCACGTTTTTATTAGGATTAGTTGCCTTTTTGGGACTCGGTACTACGGTTGATGCGAGAAGTTTAGTCGTTGATAAGTATGATATCGAAGCAAATATTTTAGAAAATGGGGACGTTCAGTTCTTCGAAACCATTACATTCCAAGCGGACGGTGCGTATAATGGCGTCTTCTATAACTTGGATTACTCTGGTTTTGGAAAACCAACAGATGTCAATGCGTATTTAGAAACAAGCGAAGGGCGCCTGTTAATGAACCAGGAGAATTCTGGGAAAAAGGGAACGTATCAATTAACGGACAGTGGTTCGAAGATTCAGTTCAAAGTATTTTTCCCATT
>CAKPVL010000073.1 GCA_934193545.1 uncultured Granulicatella sp.
CCATTTGATAAGGTGATCGTCGTTACCACTGAAAAAGACTTTGATGACATTAACGACATTTTGGAATAGAGGTGTCTGAATGAATATCAAAACAGTTCGCTATTTTGTGGGAAAGATGCTTCAAGTTGAAGCAGCGCTCTTAGCCTTACCACTGATTGTTAGCTTTATTTATCAAGAGTCATTGACTCAAAAACTGGCTTATGCTGGAACGATTCTGTTACTACTGGTAATTGGGCTTCTCTTAAGCTTTAAAAAGCCGGAGCCACTAAAAATCATGGCTAGGGATGGGGTCGTTACCGTTGCCTTAAGCTGGATTTTACTTTCGTTCTTTGGTGGATTGCCATTTGTATTTACAGGAGAAATTCCAAATGTGGTAGATGCCTTCTTTGAAACGGCGAGTGGATTAACGACGACCGGTTCAAGTATTATCCCAGACCTTTCAGTACTCGCACATTCTTCATTATTTTGGAGAAGCTTCACTCACTTAGTCGGTGGGATGGGGGTACTGGTATTCGCACTTGCGATTCTTCCAAGTCATGGTTCTGAATCTGTGCAGCTCATGCGTGCGGAAGTTCCAGGTCCTGTGTTTGGAAAACTCGTATCGAAATTAGCGCATACCGCTCAAATTTTGTATTTAATTTACTTGGCTATGACAGCCGTATTGACGATTATTTTAGTCGTCTTCCAAGTGCCACTTTTCGATGCCTTGCTACTAGCCTTTGGTACGGCAGGGACAGGTGGATTCGGGATTAATAATGCCGGATTTAGTATTTACGCTAACCCAGCAGCCGTGGAATGGATTATCGGGGTAGGGATGATGCTCTTTGGGATCAACTTTAACTTGTATTACTTCATTCTCCTAGGCGCTGTGAAAGACGTGATTAAAGACGAAGAAATGCGTACTTATGTTGGAATCGTCCTTAGCTTTACAATGATTATTTTCACCGTATTGACAGTTACTCAAACTGCACTAGGTGTTCCAATTCGTAGCGTGTTCTTCACGGTATCATCGATTATTACGACAACCGGATATTCAACGGTCGACTTTGGACTTTGGGGCTTGTTCCCACATGTGCTCCTCTTACTACTGATGTTTATTGGAGGATGTGCAGGGTCAACAGCCGGGGGAATTAAAGTCTCTCGTATTATCGTGTACTTCAAGAGTGCCATTGCCGAATTAAAACGTATGGGTCAACCGCGTCGAGTGTTTGTTCCAACGATGAATGGAAAACCAATCGATAATAAGATGGAGAAGAGTATCGCCAATTACTTAATCGTGTATGTACTGTTCTTCCTTGTGTTATTACTGTGTGTGTCATTTGAAGCAGGCGATTTTACAACAGCCTTCTCCAGTGTGGCCGCAACCTTTAACAACATCGGACCAGGGCTTGGTCAAGTAGGGCCTACAAGCAACTTCTCAATGTATTCAGATTTCAATACATTTGTCCTTTCGATTGGGATGATTGCAGGACGTTTGGAAATTTATCCAATCATCATGCTTTTCTCACCAACAACAATGAAGGCTTTTGCGCGTAGACGTTAACCAATTCTTAAACAAATAAATAAAGAACTTTAAGGAAAGAACACTCTTTTCTTAAAGTTCTTTTTGTATACTATAGGTGTAACGAGCAAGTTACGATTTAAAACAAAGGAGGTTCATTCATGAAAAAATGGGTGAAGGCAACCGCAATCGTCCTTGCATTGATGGGATTATCCATGAAGAGTGCATATGCCATCGATACAACGACCGTTAATGAAAAATGGGGGAAACCAACCGTGGTCTATGGTGGTGGACTCAGCGAGGCGCAAATTCAGCAAACTTCTCAATTATTAGGCATTAAAGATCCAAATACCGTATTAACTGAAACTGCAACAGGACAAGATTTAATCAAATATCTTGGAAGTGGTGACGGAAATACCTCTGTCATGATTTCGTCTGTAATGGTTCAAAAGACGGACAAAGGTACAGGGGTGAAGGTGAAAATCAAGACACCTGAAAACATTACGCTAGTCACAGCTGAGCAATATGCCAATGCGGCGATTACAGCTGGTGTAACGGATGCGGAAATCGAAGTGGCAGCTGTCTCAAAAGTAACGGGTGAATCAGCGTTAACAGGGGTGTACAAAGCCTTTGAAGCCAACGGGGTACAACTAGACTCTAAACGTACCGAAGTGGCGCAACAAGAGTTAGAAGTAACGAACAAAATTGCACAAGAAAATGCCAACGCTAAAGGTTTCGATTCTTCAAAACTCGATAAAGCGATGATTGAAATCAAAAAAGAACTTGCGGAACTCAAACAAAAGCAAGGACAATTAGCGACAAAAGAAGATATCGAACGCATTATTAACGATGCCTTGAAGAACAACTCATTGCAAAATGTGATTTCTCAAGATCAAATTAATGCCTTAGTCGCTTTTGCGCAAAACTACCAAAACACAAGTGCGATTGATTCGCAGCAAGTATTAGAGCAATTAAACAGTTTGTCAAAATCAGTCGGCGAAAAGATTAACAGCTTAGTCGAACAAGCCAAAAACGAAGGATGGCTCGATAAAATCGCCCAATTCTTCCAATCGATTTTTGATGCCATCAAAAATCTCTTCTCACAAAA
>CAKPVL010000074.1 GCA_934193545.1 uncultured Granulicatella sp.
TCTTTGTATTTTTCGCTGGCATGAGCTTTCACTTCGTCAATTTTGGCAAAAACAGTCTCCAAATTCACATCTCCTGCCACAAATGGAGGAACGATAACTGGAAGTTTATTTTTTTCATACGCTTCGACGCCATCTTTATTGACGATATTCATTGAGTGACTATGGTCGCCGTGTGGAATATCAAAGCGTCCATTTACAATGCGAATCGCTGTACGAGAAATGCCCATACGTCTCGCGATTAAATCAATCTCTTGAGAAAGTCGCACTTCTGCAGGAATCGATGGGTCAGAATTTGGCACTTCGAATCGTTTCAATGGAATCACCCAAGGATGGATATGGTTTTTATCTTGCCCTTGTTCCATATTTTGAAAGGCGAAAACTTTTCCGACATACTCGCCTTGATCGTTTGTCACAGACTCGAACTTAATTGTATCTCGTTCCACGCCATAAGCATACACGATGTAGTCTAAATATTTTTGAATCTCTGGCGATTGCAATGTCCACTCTTCCGCTTGCGGTGTTGCAATATCTGTTGCAGGAGGCGTTACAGGCTGCGCGCTTGCCGTACTTGGTTTTGTTGGTGTAACAGCTCCAATTGTACTAGCGACTCCTGTGTTGCTTCCACCAGTCGATGGTCTTGAAATTGGTTCATCGTCAAAGGCGAAGGAAGCACTGCCGTCTCCGCAGTCTAACACATCGTGGAAATGGTCTCCGTGCGGGATACGTAATAATTTACACGTTCTCTTCTTGCCATTTTCATCTTCTCTTGTCACAGTTTGTGCGTTTGCTAATTGCGAACGGTAAATAAAGTGAAAGTGGTCGCCGTGTCGAACAACAAATCCTAATTCATTTTCACTCACGATATCATTTGGATTGAAGACGTAATTGTCTTCTACTGTACTTGTTGTCGGACCTGGTTTTTTCTGTTCATAAATGGCATCTGCTGGTGGCGCACCATATACAAAGTGATAATGGTCGCCATGTTTTTTCAAATATCCATTCTCAAACACTTCTCCAACAATTGTCTTTGGTTTATTGTCTTTAATTTCTTGTGCTGCCTGTTCGTATTTCGCCATACGCTCGGCATCAATGGTTGTCTCCTCAGTTGTTGTGTCCGTTGTTTGGGCTTGTTGCTGGGATAATACGGCACCCGATGCAAATAACAACCCAAGCGCAACTGCCCCTCCTAAAATAACCTTTTCTTTCTTGTTCATGTTTCTCTCGCTTTCCAAATCGTAAAGTTTACGTTTTAGAGTATACTCCCCTGAGGAGACCGTGTCAACAAAATAATTCAAAAAACTTTCAAAAACAAAAAAAGCCTTCCCAAACACTGTTGGAAAGGCTCAATATTAAGCTTCTACTAATGAACTTAAAAGGTAGGCATCGACTAACTGTTGCGTTGCTTCAACCGAATCAAGATGCGTTCTTTCATAAGAATGGCTTGATTCAATTCCAGCACCGAGCAAAGCGTGTTTCACTTCTGCTCCAGCACGCATCGCTGCTGAGGCATCACTACCATAATAAGGATAAATATCTAATTTAAATGGAATGTTCTTTTCCTTACATAGAGATACAAGATGTTGACGGAAATCAAAATTATATGGGCCAGAACCGTCTTTTACGCAAACAGAAACGGTGTATTCGTCTGTTTGTTGGTCATCCCCCATCGCTCCCATATCCACGGCTAAGAATTCGACTGCTTTTTCTGGAATGCTACTGTTAGCTCCTGTTCCAGTTTCTTCAATACAACTAAACATGAAGTGTGTTGTCACTGGTAACGTGATGCCTTCTGATTTGTATTTCTTTAATAAGGTTAATAAAATTGCGGCACTCACTTTATCATCTAAGAAACGGCTCTTAATGAATCCTGTTGGTGTGATAATAAAACGTGGATCAAAAGATACAAAGTCCCCTACTTCGATTCCTAGTGCACGCGTTTCGGCTTCGTTTGTCACTTTCGCATCTAAACGAACTTCCATATTATCTTGGCTACGTTCAACTGTTCCCGCTTCACGGTATACGTGTACGCTTGTTTGATGTAATAAAATTGTTCCAGAAACAGTCGTTCCATTGCTAGCAACGTGAACCGTACAGTTTTCTCCTTCAATCATATTCCAAGCAAATCCACCAATACGGTCGAGTTTTAAGCGTCCATCTGGTTTTACTGCGCGAACAATCGCTCCAAGTGTATCGATATGCGCTGTTACCACACGCTGTTTCTCATCAATTGCTCCAGGTACTGTTACAACTACTAATCCTTTTGCTGTACGCGTTGGCTCATACCCCATATCCGTTAAGACATCGATTAGATAATCCTGCACATCTTTGGTGTAGCCAGTTGGTGACGGAATTGCCACAAGTTCTTTCAAGAAGTTTACTGTTTGATTCATACTTTCTCCTCCATTTCACTGTAAGATTAGTATAGCACATTGCTGTTAAAATCAAACTGTTAGCAATTGTCAACCTTCATTAGCAACCATTTTTGTAAAAAGGCTTGCATATTAGAATTATTAGATTTATAATATATGTATATTACAACTTGAAAGGATGTATTTCATGAAAAAAG
>CAKPVL010000075.1 GCA_934193545.1 uncultured Granulicatella sp.
TCGTAGAAGTTTTGAACCGTTACACTACTTGCACCTTTTTCAATCTGGTGTTGGTATGTGTTAATCAAGTCTCCATATACGCGATAGTGATCTGCATCTTCAGTTCTGGCTAAATCTTCATCGAGTTTTACCATCTTCTCACGGTTTTTACGAAGTTCTGATTTCAACATTTGCAATAGGTGTCCTGCTAATTGCTGAATCTTCTCTTCTTGAATCTTCTGTACATAGTATGCACTTAGTAATTCAGATAGACTCTCAAAGTTTTGGGAGTCCCCCGTCTTACTTAAATATGGAAATGGTAAAAAGTACGTCTTCCCATCCTCTGCCTTTGTAAGTGTAGGCTGAATTGCCGTATTCCCTTCTTCGAGATAGTGATGTAAGGCTTCTGCTAAACTTTGGCCCTCTCTTTCACTACGTTCAACAATCTCATGAGCGGATTGCTTACTAATCCCTTGAAAGACATTCATCAATGTTCTTTCTCCTGGTTCTCCGATAAATGGATGAAGTAAGCTATCTAGTTCAAAGAGCGAATAGTCAAAAGGATTCTTCTTCTGCGTTTGAGGTGGCATCACATAGCTTGCTCCAGGTTGTAAGGTACGATAACTGTTTTGACCAAGAGAGACACGTTTCACACAATCGATAATCGTGTTATCTTCTTGATTCACTAAGAATAAATTACTATGACGCCCCATCATCTCGATCGTGAAACGATATCCAGCCTTATCCCCAAGTTCATCACGCGTTGAAACGTTCATATGTAGAATACGATCATTTTCTACTTGAGTGAATGATTGGATGATAGATCCTTCTAAATACTTACGAAGGATCATACAAAAGTTAGGAGCAACTTCTGGATTCTCTGGTTTCTCAGAAATAAATTGTACACGAGCCATCATTGGGTGTGCCGAACACACAAGTAAGTAGTTCTTACGGTTGGCACGAATGGTGAATTGTACATCGTATGGTAATGGCTGATGAATCTTTGTAATCCGTCCTCCAACTAATTGAGGCGCCACTTCGTCCATCATCCATTTGGTGAAAATACCATCAAATGTCATGAACTCACTCCTTTCTTCATATTGTTAAAATTATAATGCTGCTAAACGAGCGATTTCGATAATTACTTGTGTTGCTTTTTCCATTGATTCGACAGCAACATATTCATAGCGTCCATGCATGTTTTCGCCACCAGCAAAAATATTTGGAGTTGGTAATCCCATGAATGAAATCTTAGAACCATCTGTACCACCACGAATTGGTTTAATAATTGGTACGATATCTAAGTTTTCTAACGCTTGTTTTGCCACATCTACACAACGGAAATCTTTTTCGATGATTTCAGCCATGTTGTAGTACTCGTCATGTAAGTCAACAGTAATACGGTCTGTATCTAACTCCTTATTCATACGAGAAGCAATGCGTAGCATCATGTCTTTTTTCGCATTGAATGATTCACGGCTGTGGTCGCGTAAGATGTACACTAATTTAGCTTCTTCCACAACACCTTCTGCAGCTACTAAGTGGTAGAAGCCTTCGCGTCCTGTTGTATGTTCAGGAACTTCGAACTCTGGAAGTGCGTTTTGGAACTTACGAGCTAATTCAAGTGCGCTAACCATTGTATCTTTAGCTGTTCCTGGGTGAACGTTCTTTCCTTGAATACGAACTGTAGCACGGCAAGCGTTAAAGCTTTCGTATTCTAATTCACCAACTGGTCCGCCATCCATTGTATAAGCAAAATCACATGCGAATTGTTCTACATCGAATAAATCAGCACCGCGGCCGATTTCTTCGTCTGGACCAAACGCTACACGAATTTTTCCGTGTTTAATTTCTGGATGTTGTAATAAATAAGCACCTGCTGTAACGATTTCTGTCACACCAGATTTGTCGTCAGCACCTAATAATGTTTTACCATTTGTTGTAATTAATGTTTGTCCAACATAGTTCTTTAAGTTCGGGAAGTCTTTAGGGTCTAATACGAATTTTCCTTCTTCGTCTAGGACAATTGCTTCGCCATTATAGTTTTCGTGGATTTGAGGTTGAATATTTCTAGCTTCAAAGTCCGCTGTATCCACGTGAGCAATGAATCCAATGGTTGGCACTTCATGGTCAACATTTGATGGAATTGTTGCTGTTAGGAAGCTGTTTTTAGGATTTAAATACACTTCTTGGAATCCTAATTCATTTAATTCTTGCTCTAAGTCTTTTAAAAACGCTGTTTGAGAAGGCGTTGTTGGGACTGTTTGACTTGTTTCGTCAGATCTTGTTTCTTTCTTTACGTAACGAATAAAACGTTCTGTTAATTCTTTATGCATTTTCTTCACCTGCTTTATAAAATTCAAATGGATCTGTAAAAGTTTCACTTTCAATCACTGTTACATCCCAATTGTTTTCTTCTTTCCATTCACGAGCCCATTTGGCTAATTGTTTTCGACATACAACTTCGATATGATGTCCAGCATCGACCAAGAACAATGGAGTTTCTTGAATATCATGTGCTGTATGGTAGAAAATATCACCTGTTACAAAGGCATCTGCTCCGTTTCTGAGCGCATCCAT
>CAKPVL010000076.1 GCA_934193545.1 uncultured Granulicatella sp.
TCTATCTTACAATCGATATTATGATCGCCTTCCACGATGCGAATATTCTTCACGCGTGTACCTTGCTTAATATCTTTCGGAGCACCTTTTACTTTCAAGTCTTTGATGACTGTTACAGTATCGCCATCTTGTAATTTATTTCCGTTCGCATCAATGGCTACTGGACCTTCTTCAACTTCTGAACCTGGTTCCCATTCATACGCACATTCTGGGCACACTAATAATACGCCATCTTCGTATGTGTATTCTGAACCACATTTAGGGCAGTTTGGTAATGACATTTTCATTCCTTCTTTCTTTTAAAAATTCGTCTTAACGACGTTTACGAATCATATCTAAAGGTTTCACAGGCTCCGTTACTTTCATCTTGCAAATCATCATCGCGTGAGGAGCTGCTTCGATTTCTTCGCCATTTTCATCCCATAATTGTTCTAATACTTCTTCGTGGTGACGCATTCCAGGTCCGTAGAACTCGATTTGGTCTCCGACTTTGAAATTATTACGTTGTTGCACGGTTGCCATTTGCGTTTCTGGATCATACTCAAGCACTTGTCCAACGAAAGCATATTGAGGAATTTGACGACGTGGGCCAAATAATTGCTCTTCTTCTGTTGGAATTTGGTAGTAGAAACCAGTCGCTAATTCACGTTGTGCTGCTTTCCATAATTCGTCAATCCATTCTTGTTTACATACATAGTTATCTGGATCTTCGCAGTATGAATCTACCGCTGCACGGTAAACGTTCGATACTGTTGAAACGTAGTGGATTGATTTCATACGTCCTTCAATCTTCAAGCTATCTACACCAGCTTCGATTAGGTCTGGTAAGTTTTGAATCATCGCTAAGTCAACGGCACTCATCGAGAATTTCTCTTCGATTCCTTCTTCACCAGCACCGACCATATTCTTTTCGCCAGCAAATGGCATGTCGAATAGACCGTATTTCCAACGACAAGACTGAGCACATCCACCACGGTTAGCATCACGATGCACCATATGGTTTGATAATACGCAACGTCCTGAATAAGAAATACACATGGCTCCGTGTATAAAGGCTTCGATTTCTACATCCACTTTTTCTTGCATTTCTTTAATTTCGTCCATTGATACTTCACGCGCTAATACGACACGCTCTAATCCTTCATCTTTCCAGAAGTTTAGCGTTTCATAGTTGGCTGCTGAAGATTGTGTTGATAAATGGATTGGTAATCCTGGCGCTTCTGAGGCACAAATATCCATTAAGGCCATGTCACTGATGATGGCTGCATCGATACCGATGTCACGAACCGTACGGAAGAATTCTCCCGCACCTTTTTCGTCACCTTCGTGAGTTACCATGTTAGCGGCAATATATACTTTTGCGTTATGTGCATGGGCAAAATCAACGGCTTCTTTCATTTCTGCAAAGTCGAAGTTCCCCGCACGGCTACGAAGTCCGTACGCTTCCCCACCGAGGAAAACCGCGTCAGCTCCGTAAAGAATAGCTGTTTTTAATTTTTCAAGAGTACCCGCTGGAGCAAGTACTTCAGGTTTTTTCAATATCTTTCTTCCCATTTGACTCTCTCCTATTTCACATCTTCTGGATTTAATAAGTAAAATCCTGCTTCAAGGCCACGAACTTTTGGATGGTGTGCGCGCACTTGTAATTCAAGGCTAGCGCTCTTCTCAGGAGTCCATGTGCCTGCTTCGATTTCATTACGAGCATTCACGAACAATTTCGCTACTTCCACGAAATCTTGACCTGGAGCAAGTACTCCGTCTAATTTCCATTGTGGAATGCCCATTTCTGTTAATTCTAACAAATATGGCGCAAGAGACACGTCGTTATTCGCGAAAATATGCGTTCCGTTAATGTCTTCGTAGATTGAATAGTGAGAATCTTCATCGGCAGGTTCTGATACGAATAAACCGCGACGTTTTTCAACCGATTCTTTTTTCTCAATATAGTTAAAGTAGTTATTTAACAGTGGGCGTTTTGAATGATGGATACAAGTTGCTCCGTACACTAAAACTTCGATTGGAATTTCTACACCTGCTGCCAAAATTTTCATTTCTTCACGAGGAATTTCACGCGCAATCACCGCACCAACGGCACCACGTTTTCCCCAGAAGTTGATTTGACGACTACTTGTTACTAAAACCGCCGCATCATAACGGTAAGGAATTGAGTACTCAGGGTTCTTCATAATTTGAACCACACCTGGGTCTCCTACCGCGATGTTATCGACACCGATTTCTTTTAAAAATTTCAAATACTCAGGTACAAGCGCAATTCCTTCATTATGGAAAATCGCGTTTACAGCAACGCTTGCTTTCTTTCCATATTGGTGCGCCAATTCCGTTAATTCTTTTTGTTCCTCACGTGTAAACGACATTGGAAGGCGAAGTCCGAATTGGTCTTCCCCAAAATAAATCGTGTCCACGCCCGCTTCAAGCAAGTCTTTTGCTTGTTGGATGGATTCAACTGTTGCAATCAGCTCTATCATCCAAAGGCCCCCTTTGTTTCTATTAAATTTATACTCATCTAGAGTATCATAAAATGGCT
>CAKPVL010000077.1 GCA_934193545.1 uncultured Granulicatella sp.
TTTTTAATGCTATAGATTTTTTCGATTTTGCCATCATGCCATACGATACCGTGAAGCGCGCCGCCAAAAACAGCTCCCCCATCGATACCGATTTTGCCATCATGTTGCCATAATTTCATAAAGTCGCCATCTTCGTTTAAGCCACGTAAAGGTGTGTGTCCGAAGATAATCGTTTTGCCAGTGTTGTTGGCCCCTTTATGGAATGGCTCGCGAATCCAGTAGAAGTCTTTTGGCTCAGTGTCGTGCCAGTCGTCTAAGCGTAAATCCACTCCAGCATGCGCTAAGAGCAAGTCGCCTTCATCGATAAAGAGAGGACGTTCTCTTAGAAATGCGATGAGTTCTGGATATTGTGCTTTAATTGCTTCGGCATCTTCCACAGGATTGACCGGAGTCCCTTGTGGACGACCGAGTAAGTCGTTAATCGTTGTATCCCCATTGTTTCTGAAGTAGTGTGGAAAACGTCCTTCAGGATCGTCGATAAATGCAAGAAACATCACTTCATGATTTCCCATCAAATACCATGCGTTTTTCTCTTTCGCATATTTCATCCCTGTTAGGACACTACGTTTATTGTCTGGTCCACGGTCAATCAAGTCTCCCATGAAGACAAGTTGCTGAGTTTCTTCGTCCCAGTTTTGAAGCATTTCTTCCATCATGTCTGCTTCGCCGTGAATATCACCAATAATAAAATACGTTTTTTTCATTTTCTACACCTCAATTGCTCTGTTACTGTCTATTATAGCAAACTTTCGCGTCAATATGAAAGTGGATTTGACTCATGAAAAAATTTGCAAAAAAAGAAGCCTTACTTTCGTAAGACTCCTTCGTCATTTAAGATTATTTGCTTTCTTTTTTACGAGTGAATAATAACGCTGCCGCTACAACCACAAGTACGCCACCAATGATAACAGTGAATCCTTTTGCTGTACCTGTATTTGGTAATTCAGGACGTTTTGGTTCTTCTGTTGTTGGAACTGCTGGAGTTTCTGTTGTTGAACCTTCAGTTGTAGTTCCTTCTGTTGTCGTTGAAGCTGTAGTTGTAGTTCCTTCTGTTGTTGTAGAAGCTGTTGTAGTTGTTGCTTCTGTTGTTGTAGTACTTTCAGTAGTTGATTCAGTCGTAGTTGTTGAAGTTGTGCTTTCTGTAGTACTTTCAGTTGTTGTTGTAGTAGTTGTAGTAGTTGTTTCAGGCATATCCCCATCAGCTGTACCTGAACCAGATAATAATGTGTAAATTACATCTGTTGATTGTTCACTATCTAAGCCGTCAGCTGTAATTGAGATTCTGTTTTGTGGGTTCTTTGTAGGATCCACTAAGTTTACGATATAGTCAACGTAAATAATTTTATCTGTTGTATCGATTTTTACTTTAATACCTGTATCAGTGATTTCATAGTCACTTTCAGAAAGGAATCCAGCTGAAACCCATGGATTTTCTGAATCTACTAATTCAACACGTAATGAACCAGGTACGTATGTTTGGTTTGAATCCCAAACATCTTTAATTTCAACATTACTTAATGTTTTTCTAGCGGCGTTTAAACGTGCCCACCAGTGAACTTGTTCAGCGTTCTCTGTTGGTTGAAGACCCCATTTAGTAACCATTTCTCCTGGAGTAGGTCCTTGAAGTGGATCGATTTTTTGTGATACGACAGTACCGTTAAAATCAAGTTCTTGAGTAGTATCTGCTAAACGATTGTCTGGTTCCCACTTAACATCAACTGTTAATTCGATGTTTTTGTTTAACTTGTGGTCTTTGAAGTAAGGACCAAACGTTACTGTGACATTGCCGTTTTCTGGTGACACTTCAGCATATGCTACTGTTTCTCCCGCTTTATTATAAATTGGGAAGCTGTAAGAAGATTGAATTTTCACAGGTGAATTCACTTTGAATGTCATTGTGTCATTCATGTTGATATCGATATTATCAGGAATATCTACTTTAAATGTAATTCCCCAACGAGCATATAAATCGGATGCATCTCCCGAGATTTGAACAGTTGGATTCTTCACTTCAATCGCTGTTCCATTTTTTGTTACTTCTGCCGCACTTACTTGTTTTGGAGCAAAGAATACTGCTAAAGCAAATAGAGCGGATAGTAATAAGAATAATTTCTTTTTCATAAAAATCCTCCTAGTTTCTTGATTTAAATTCTATTCTTTCAAACTCAA
>CAKPVL010000078.1 GCA_934193545.1 uncultured Granulicatella sp.
GGCCTTGCGATTGTGAAGTCGCTTGTGGATAGTCACCGCGGTAAAATCTCTGTGAAGAGTGAAGTCGGCAAGGGTACAACGTTTAGAGTCGTATTCCCTGGCGAAAGTGAATTGTAATTTAAGGAGAACGAACAAGGAGGAAGAACATGTATTTACTTGGCCCATTCTATCAATGGCTAGTCCGATTATTTGATGGGCGAGTGAATCACCTTCCACTTGTTCGTTTGTTTATTTTCAGTGTAGACCACGCAATCGTCCTGTTTATCGGATGGTTGATCGTTTGGTCTATTTATTTATTCTTACGGAAAAAAGGCGAAATCGTCTGGAAGTGGGAGCTCTACCGAAATTTATTTATCTTCTATATTATATTGCTTGCGCAGCTGACGATTTTCAGAAGCACGAACGAGACGTTTACGCTACAGATTGTCTCGCATCCACTCTCGGATATTATGTGGGTGCCGTTTGTCGATAGTATTAAATTATTTATGCAAGGTTCGGTCTTTGCAGCGTATTATAATGTAGTGGGGAATATCGTGTGGTTTATGCCACTTGGATTTTTCTGCGGTTTGCTCTATGGAAAAGAAAAAGGGCACTCCCGTTCACTCTGGTACGGGTTC
The DNA here is from genome assembly GCA_934193545.1 of uncultured Granulicatella sp. Classification (GTDB taxonomy): domain Bacteria; phylum Bacillota; class Bacilli; order Lactobacillales; family Aerococcaceae; genus Granulicatella. Next base: position 618 of record CAKPVL010000078.1, read on the forward strand.
TGGACCTCTTTTGCCATCGAGTTCTTTCAATTTATCTTTTACACAGGAGTCAGCCATATTGACGACATTCTCTGTAATGTCCTTGGAAGTTGGCTTGGATTTCTGCTGTATCGTGCCATTATGAAATGGAGGGGAAAATAATCTATGGGAACAATCATCGTGAAACAAAAAGCAGCGGGATTGATTAAAAAAGGAAGTCCACTGATTAGTCAGATGGACCTAGCGCAAGAACTTCGCGCAGATGAAGGCGAAGTGGTGAAAGTTGTTGACCAACAACGTCGCTTCTTAGGGATGGCCTATGTTGGGTTCCAAAATAAGGGAGTTGCGTGGGTGTATAGCCGAGAGGAAGATGAACCGTTGGATGATGCGTTCTTTAGTGGCATCTTCAAGACGGCCTTCGAAAATCGCCGTGCACTCTTACATTCAGACGATACGACGACTTTCCGTCTCTTCAATGGAGAGGGCGACGGCTTTGGCGGAGTGACAATCGACTGGTATGATGGGTTTATCGTGGTCTCTTGGTATAGCGAGGGTGTTTATCATTACCGCGACCAGATTTTAACTCAGGCGCTTGCTTCATTTGAAGGCGTCAAAGGGGTTTACGAAAAGATTCGTTTCAAGAATGAAGCGGACTTGCCAGAAAGCCAATTTGTCGGCGGAGTAGAAGCACCAGAACCATTAATCGTATTGGAGAATGGTGTTAAATACGCAACCTATATGAATGAAGGATTGATGACCGGAATCTTCCTAGACCAACGCGAGGTGCGCGAAACGATTCGCCAGCGTTACAGTGCAGGACGTACCGTGTTGAATACCTTCAGTTATACCGGCGCCTTTTCTGTGGCTGCAGCGATGGGTGGTGCTATTAAAACGACCAGCGTCGACGTTGCCAACCGCAGTCTTGAGAAGACAAAAGAACAATTTGCAGTGAATGGAATCGACCCAGAAACGCAACAAATCTATGTGATGGACGTGTTCGATTATTTCAAATACGCCGTGAAGAAACAGTTGAAGTTTGATACGGTCGTAGTCGATCCACCAAGTTTTGCCCGCACGAAAAAGAGAACCTTCTCTGTGGCAAAAGACTACGGCAAACTAGTAGCCCAAATCACTCCATTGGTCGCACCAAAAGGAACACTCGTATTATCAACAAACGCAGCAAATGTGAGCGAATCTCAATTCCAACAAATGATTGAGAAAGGAATCCAGGAAGCAGAAGGCAATCGCAAGTTCCGCATTGTCTTGAAAAAAGGTTTGCCAAGCGATTTTGCAGTCCCAGTAGCCACACCGCTAAGCGATTATCTCAAAGTTTTCTTTATTGAATTTAACAACTAGCACAACTGCCCAAAATTCACTTATAAGTGAATTTTGGGCAGCTTTCGTTCGCACCTCACATTCCCTGCACAACCCCCGTCCTTATGCCATTTCCGAAGCACGGGAGGCCGTTAAAGGACCGACATGTCATGCTCGCACTTTGGCACAAATCCCATTGCACCGCGATTTCTAGCAGTTCACTTTTTTGCAAAAAAATCCCATTTTCTTACAA
>CAKPVL010000079.1 GCA_934193545.1 uncultured Granulicatella sp.
CCAACATTAAAATCAACTTTACTTCCACTGGGCGACGGAGTGATTCTCATTCAAAAGCTCGAAGAAAAAGATTTTAAATATATTTTAGAAGAGTTGTAATTAATCGTGGAAATCCTCCTTGAAAAGTTTTACAATAAGAAGGATGACAAAAGAAAGGAAGTTATACAATGACAGCAAAAGTGCGTGTACGTTATGCACCAAGTCCAACAGGGCACTTACACATCGGGAACGCCCGTACAGCCCTATTTAACTATTTATTCGCGAGACATTATGGTGGAGAGTTCATCATCCGTATCGAGGATACTGACCGCAAGAGAAATCTTGAACACGGTGAAGAAAGCCAATTAGAAAACTTAACATGGCTTGGAATGGATTGGGATGAAGGGCCAGACAAACCTGGCAAATATGGTCCATACCGTCAATCAGAACGTGAACACATTTATAATCCACTGATCGAGCAATTAATTGCTGAAGACAAAGCGTATAAATGCTACATGACAGAGGAAGAATTGGAAGCAGAACGTGAAGCGCAACGTGCTCGTGGCGAAATGCCGCACTACAGCGGTCAACATGCTCACTTAACACAAGAGCAACGTGACGCTTTTGAAGCAGAAGGACGCACTCCTGTTGTTCGTTTCCGTGTTCCAAAACAAGGAACTTACGCATTCGACGATATCGTTAAAGGCGACATCTCATTCGAATCTACAAGTGTTGGTGGCGACTTCGTTATCTTAAAACGTGACGGAATGCCAACTTACAACTTCGCAGTAGCAGTGGATGACCACTTCATGGAAATCACTCACGTTTTACGTGGAGATGACCATATTGCGAACACTCCAAAACAATTAATGATTTATGAAGCATTCGGTTGGGAACCACCACGTTTCGGACATATGACTTTAATCATTAATACGGAGACAGGTAAGAAATTATCTAAACGTGATGAATCAATCCTACAATTCATCGAACAATATAAAGACTTAGGGTACTTACCAGAAGCGATGTTCAACTTTATCGCGCTTCTAGGATGGTCTCCTCAAGGCGAACACGAAATCTTCAGCCGTGAAGAATTCATCGAAATCTTCGACGAAAAACGTCTTGGTAAATCACCAGCTGCCTTCGATCCTAAGAAATTAGAATGGATTAACAACACATACGTGAAGAAAACTCCATTAGAAGAAGTCGCTGAAATGGCGATTGCTCAATTAAAAGAAGCAGGTATTGTGAAAGACGAAGTTTCTCCTGAAGAACATGCATGGTTAGTGAAATTAGTGGCTTTATACCACGACCAAATGAGCTACATGAATGAAATCGTTGAGTTATCAGCGCTATTCTTCAGAAAAGATTTCGAAGTGGAAAATGAACAAGCTAAAGAAGTTCTTCAAGGCGAAACAGTTCCAACTGTATTGAACGCTTTTGTTGCGAAATTAGAATCAATGGAAACATTCGATGAACCAAGTATTCTTGCAGCGATCAAAGAGGTTCAAAAGGAAACTGGCGTGAAGGGTAAAAACTTGTTTATGCCAATTCGTGTGGCGACGAGTGGACAAACACACGGGCCGGAGATCGGCAAGACGATTGAATTGCTTGGCAGAGAACGCAGCATTGCACACGTGCAAGCCGCACTTGCTCTTATTAAATAAAAGCTAACAGAAAGGGTTAACGCAAACTACGTTAACTCTTTTTTGTGCATTGAAAGAGAAGGAGGACTTTACGGTCCGATATACTCGAGATTCCCTCGGATGTCTTCATAATAGCTATAATGGGGTACCAGTTCGAGCCTAGGGTCTCTCACCTTTAAAGCTTCAAAGCAGGAGTACGTCCAGGAGTGGACTACTCCTGCTAATTCACATTTAATACGATTCCCCATTATTGCTATTATAGAATCCGAGGTTTCTCTCGTATATCGTCCCTTTCTGCCATAAAAAGGTTAATCCTTTCTTGAATAAGAGAAGGCGACAGGTGTGTGCAATACTGAGTTCTCTGGCGC
>CAKPVL010000080.1 GCA_934193545.1 uncultured Granulicatella sp.
ACAACGTGTAAGTGGTCTGAGTCTGGATGGTCAACGACTTCTGTTGCTAAACCAACCACTAGTCCTTTTAAGCCTTCGCCTGGAACCGTTACGCTATCAACTTCGATCCCTGTACGAGACATTTTTTCTCCTAATTCTTGAGGAGTGATTTGTGATAAATCAATATATTCATTTAACCATTCGTATGATAATTTCATGTTCTTCCTCCTCTTATGATTCTTTCGTAAATTGGCTTAAGAAACGTACATCGTTTGTATACAATGAACGAATATCTTCAATACCATATTTCAACATCGCGATACGGTCTTGACCTAACCCAAAGGCAAATCCACCGTAAACACTTGAATCCACACCAGCAGCTTCAAGGACGTTTGGATGCACCATACCACTACCTAATACTTCAATCCAACCTGTTCCTTTACATACAGAACAGCCTTCGCCACCACATTTGAAGCAGCTAATATCCACTTCTAGAGATGGCTCAGTGAATGGGAAGTAACTTGGACGAAGACGCACTTCACGGTCTTCCCCGAACATTTCTTTAGCAAATGCCGCAAGAGTCCCTTTTAAGTCGGACATCGTAATGTGTTTATCGATGACAAGACCTTCGATTTGATAGAACTGATGTGAGTGAGTCGCATCATCGTTATCACGACGGAATACACGACCCGGACTTAACATCTTCAATGGGCCTTTTGTAAAGTCATGTTTTTCCATTGTACGTGCTTGTACTGGAGAAGTTTGTGTACGAAGTAAGTACTCTGGAGTGATGTAGAATGTATCTTGCATATCACGCGCTGGGTGATCTTTTGGCAAGTTCATCATCTCGAAGTTATAGTGGTCTGATTCCACTTCTGGTCCTTCTACGACTTGGTATCCAAGGCCGATGAAGAAATCTTCCACTTGGTCTTGAACGTGCGCTAATACGTGCGCAGTTCCACGTTCCATTGGACGTCCTGGCATTGTGACGTCAATCGTTTCAGATTGCAACGCTTCTTCTAGCGCTTTTGCCTCAAGCACTTCTTTAACTGAAGCGATTTTTTCTTCTAATACAGAACGTAATTCATTGGCAAGAGCCCCCACTTTTGGTTTCTCTTCGTTGGCTAAGTTTTTAATGTTTTTAAGAACTTCTGTGATTGGTCCTTTTTTCCCTAATTGTTGTACACGAATTTGATCGAGCTCTTTTAAGTTTGTTACTTCTTCTAACGAAGCAAGCACATCTTTACGAATCGCATCAAACTGTACTTTCATTTCTTCTAAATTCATTGTATTCCTCCTTATAAAAATAAAAATCCCTTATAGCCAATAGACTATAAGGGACGAAATTTCGCGGTACCACCCTTGTTCCTTGAGACCTGCTCAAGACACTTGGACGCTGTTAACGGGGGCGACCCGAACCATTATTCATCAGCGAATCCCAATGGTCACTCCGGAAGTGAAAAGTTTGAAACGTGACTTGGAAGACTTGCAGTCAGGATCTTCCTCCCTGAAAAGCTTTGTTAAAAACCCTTTTCCATCAATGTGTTTTCTATATATGCTTTATCCTATCATAACGACGTGAAAATGAAAAGGAAAATTATTCTAAAAGAACATTTGAATCGCAAGAATGATAATTAAAAGAACTACTACTGAAACAAGCCATACGTTTAAGAAATGATTGTACTTTTTTAGTCCTGATTTTGGCGTGCGATGTACTTGTACACTTTCTTCCTCATGTTCAGACTGAAACTCTTCTTCTCTTTCATAAGAGCGTCCACGACTGTCTCTTCGCTCTTGTCTAGTTTCTAGTTCTTCTAACTCTCGATTCTGTTTTTCTAATTGTTCTTTATACGATTTTCTCGTTAATAAAGGTTCATTTGGCATTGATTATTCTCCTTTATGCATCCAAGCGTATTGTGCTGCAATAATCGTCTTCGCATCCGCGATT
>CAKPVL010000081.1 GCA_934193545.1 uncultured Granulicatella sp.
TCTTGTCCATGGTTATCACTGACAACGACAATTTTCATAATTATTCCTCCGTTTGATTTAACTCATGAGTCCATTTTTCCCACTGGCTAACAAGCAATTCGATGGCTTTCGCACGGTGGCTAATTTTATTTTTAATATCCATTCCTAGTTCTGCAAATGTCTTGCCGTACTCAGGAATAATGAATAATGGATCGTATCCAAATCCGCTATCCCCAGCTGGGAGTGTCGCGATTTGTCCTGGACATTCTGCTTGAACCACGAGTGATTCGCTATTTGGCGCAGCCAGCACTAAGCAACAAGTGAAATGAGCCGAGCGCTCTTCTCCAACGAGTCCGCCAAGTTCTGATAAAAGCTTCGCGTTATTCGCCGCATCGCTCTTTGGTTCGCCGGCGAATCGTGCGGAATACACTCCTGGTTGACCGTCTAACGCGTCCACGCAGAGACCAGAGTCATCCGCTAATACGATTGTTTGAAGTTCATTCGCAATCGTTTCAGCCTTCAAGCGTGCATTTTCTTCGAAGGTTTTTCCTGTCTCTTCGACTTCTTCTAATTCTGGGAAATCTCGAAGAGTCTTTACAGAGTATCCTTTTGGCTCAAAAATCTCCGCAAACTCTTTGGCTTTCCCAATATTATTCGTCGCAATCACGATTTCTTTTTTCAATTCAACGGGTTTTACTTCTTCTTTAAGCGTCACTTTTTTCACCTTCAGACCTGTTCGATTCAACCAATTTTCAGCAATTTCTTCAAAAAGGCTCGCTTCTCCAGTTGTATAAATTTCAAGAGTTGGTTCAGAATTCGATTCAGGCGTTTCGCTAAGCTTGCAGTAATCTAATAACGCGCTCACGCTGGAAACTGTTTCTGCGCCTGAGTCAATTAATGTGACGCCATCTCCTACAACTTTTTGAATCGTTTGACGAAGTAATGGATAATGCGTACAGCCTAAAATGACTGTATCGACCTCTGTCCCTTCTAATGGACGTAAGGTTTCACGAACGACTTCTTCTGCCTCAGTTGTATCTGATTGATTACTTTCAACAATCGGTACAAATTTCGGACAAGCAATATCGAACACTTCAATATCTTTATTTTTGTCATGCATGGTCTTTGGATACACTTTACTTGCAATCGTCGCGTTTGTTCCAAGAACACCGATGCGGTCATTCTTCGTTTGCTTGATAGCTGCAAGGCTCCCTGGTTGAATCACTCCAACGACTGGAATCGTTAATGTATTTTGTAATTCTTCTAGAACCACTGCAGTCGCGGTATTACACGCAATCACTAGCATTTTAATATTTTTCTCTAGTAAAAATTGCACCATTTCTAATGTATATTGGCGGATTTCTTCAACTGGTCTTGTGCCGTATGGGCAACGTGCAGAATCGCCAAGGAAGATCATGGATTCGTTTGGTAATTGTTTGAGGGCTTCTTTGAGGACGGTAAGACCACCAACGCCCGAATCGATAAACCCGATTGGTCTTTTCATGGTTTCTCAACCTTTCTTTCTTTAGTCTTCTATAGTATACCATAGTTCGCGTGACGCTGATTCAAAAAGTGGTTTGGTTTATGAAAAAGTTAACCAACTAATATACTGCTTGTAATCACCTTCGGTGTACGAATGAAAAGAATTGAATAGTCTTACACTACGTGCCTTTATCGGATATCTTCATAGTGTTTGTAATAGCTGTAGCGGTTCGAGCCGTGGTCTCTCACCTACTGAGCCTCAAAGCAGTAGTAAGGAATAAATTCCTAACTACTGCTAATTCGCATCAGTTACATTCGCTATTACTCACACTATAGAATCCGATAGGCACTTCGTTTGACTGATTCAATCCTTTTCATTCGAAAAAATAGACTGTTTATCTTTTATAATGCGGCCCTGCAGAACTAATAGACTAAAAAAGAAAGGAGAGAAA
>CAKPVL010000082.1 GCA_934193545.1 uncultured Granulicatella sp.
TCCTCTTCTCCTTACTTTTACGGAGAACAAAATAGTGGAGGCGAAAAACGAATGACAAAAGTGAAATTAAATCTGAATCAAACGCATTGTTGCGGTATTTATTCTGATAAGACGGTGTACAGTTATACAGCTGATAGTTATCCAGAGTTGTTTTACCTTCTTCAAAGACGTGGACTCATCGAATCTTTTATTGATGGGGATTTCATTGTTTATGACGAATTAAGACAGTATTCAGATCTTCCGCCTTATCAAAAGCTCACAGAAGATGAATTAGAAGCGATTGATTTTGATGCGATTATTCAAAAACTCAGTACGGACGAACTAAAAGCAATCATCGAAAAGTTCTTTGAATATCGTTTTGAATGTGAGTTTCAAGAAGTAGACGAATAAATTTGTAAAAGAAAAAAGCTGACGGCTCATTTGAGCTGTCAGCTTTTGTAGTTTCTATAGTGTACTCTTAGCGAATAACTTCCTCAGTTTCTTTGTCGAAGAAGTGAGATTTGTTTAAGTCGAATGCTAATTCAACTGTTTCGCCTGGGTTGTGGAAGTCACGTGCATCCACTTTAGATACGAATTCAGTATCGTCAACACGAGTGTAAAGCATTGTTTCTGCACCAAGTAATTCTGATACAACAACTTCTGCTTTCACTGTTGCTGATGGATAAGTATCGATAGCGATTTGAGCACCTTTGATATCTTCTGGACGGATACCGAAGATTAATTCTTTTCCGTTGTAACCTTTGTCTTCAAGAAGTTTTTTCTTCCCTTCAGGTAATTGTAATGATAAACCTTTACCGTTTGTAATCACGCCATCTTTCAATGTTACATTGAAGAAGTTCATAGCTGGTGATCCAATGAAGCCTGCTACGAATACGTTGTTAGGAGTGTTGTACACTTCTTGTGGAGTACCGATTTGTTGTACGATACCATCTTTCATGATAACGATACGGTCAGCCATTGTCATCGCTTCTGTTTGGTCGTGAGTTACGTAAATTGTTGTTGTTTCTAAACGACGGTGTAATTTCGCAATTTCAGCACGCATCGCAACACGTAATTTAGCATCTAAGTTAGAAAGAGGTTCGTCCATTAAGAATACTTTCGCATCACGAACGATCGCACGTCCTAAAGCCACACGTTGACGTTGACCACCAGATAAAGCAGCTGGTTTACGTTCTAAGTATTGAGCTAAGCCTAAGATTTCAGCAGCGTTTTTAACACGTTTGTCAATTTCAGCTTTGTCGTATTTACGTAATTTCAAACCGAATGCCATGTTGTCATATACGCTCATGTGAGGATATAAGGCATAGTTTTGGAATACCATCGCGATATCACGATCTTTTGGAGCTACGTCGTTCATTACAACGTCGCCGATTTTTAATTCCCCTTCAGAAATATCTTCAAGACCAGCGATCATACGAAGAGTTGTTGATTTACCGCATCCAGAAGGACCTACGAATACTATGAATTCGCGATCTTTGATGTGTAAGTTAAAGTCTGTTACGGAATAGTTTTCCGCGTTGTCATATTTTTTGTAAATATGGTTTAATTGCATTTCTACCATTAGGATTTCCCCCTATAAATATTTTAACAGTATCAGTGTACGATGTTTTGAGTAAAACTGATAGGGAAGATTGCACAAAAAGGCTTACAAAAATTGTGCACTTTGCCGAAATCACGGTTCAAATGTTGGAATTTTGTCATAACTTATAATAAAGAAGCGTTATATTTTAAATTTTGATTGAGAACGGATGCAACTAGGGAAAAACAATGTTATGATAAGAGTTAGAAATTAAATGAAAAAGGTGATGAAATGGAAAGAAAACGTGGATTTGAAATCGTATCTGCTTATGAAGGAAAAGGAATCACTGTT
>CAKPVL010000083.1 GCA_934193545.1 uncultured Granulicatella sp.
TCGAACACAGAAGTTAAGCTTCTTAGCGCCGATAGTAGTTGGGGGTTTCTCCCTGCGAGGGTAGGACGTTGCCACGCAAACTGTGTAAGCTGGGCCTAGTGCCCAGCTTATTTTGTAGCTATTTTTCTAATATTTTATTTTAAGAGAATTTTCGAAGGAAGTTTGCTATAATAAAACGGATGATAAGGAGGAGGTAAAATCATGAAATGGATTAAAAGTACAGTATTAATGGCGTTTCTATGCGTTTTATCTGCTTGTGGAAATGGCTTATCAACAGAGGCGGTTCAAGACCAAGTCGTAAGTTCGGAAGAGTCGGTTTCCAATTATCATATTACCGTGAAGCAATCGGACTATAAGGAAGGGTCGAAAACACCTGGAGCACAAACGGTGGCAAGTGCTAGCGCATGGAAAGATGGCACAGGATACGGCTCGAAAATCGATAAAAATGCTGGGAAGGTAACCAACCAACTCGAAGTCATTGCGGATGCCAATGTCGGATTTATTCGCTACTATCAAGACAAGTGGGAACAAACGATTACGGCAGCCTCAAGTCTTCAAAATACGGTTGTTTTCCCTTATGCAAAGGTGATTCAATTAACGAAGGAAATTCATCAAGAGGTTCCTTGGAAGAAGACATTCTCTGGGTACGAGAAGACTTATACAGGAAACGACGAATCGATTCGTAAGGCGTTGACGTCGGTTCTTGGAATTGCGACAACGGATACGTCTAAAGTTGAGTTGAAAATCAAGACAGATGGCGCTGGAAATCTGATTACAAATGTTGAAATCAAGGTAACGGATGAAGGCGAACAAATGCGTAAAGAATACTCTATCGCGTACTTACAATTTAATGAACAACAAAAGAAAGCTTTGCCGCAATAAGGGCGAAGCTTTTTTCGTAAAATAAACCGCTATGACTACAAAAAAAGGCGCTTTTTTGTTACAATAGAAAAGAACAAAATATTGCGAGAAATGAAGAACATTTTGTAGACATGCGAGAGGGAGAATGCTTGCATTCTCCCTTTTTTATAACAAGAAAACATGGAGGAAGAATATGGGACGTGTGATATCCGTTGCCAACCAAAAAGGTGGAGTTGGGAAAACAACTTCGACAGTGAGTTTGGCTGCAGCACTTGCCGTTCATGGCAAAAAAGTATTAATTATTGATAGTGACCCTCAAGGGAATGCGACGAGTGGTCTTGGCGTGCAAAAAGGAGAGCTAGAACAAGATGTATATGATGTTTTAGTCAACCAAGTACCAATGGCTGATGTCATTGTACCGACAACGCGCGAAAACTTGATGATTGCTCCTTCTACGATCCAGTTAGCAGGCGCCGAAATCGAGTTAACGAGCCAACCACGTCGTGAACAACGCTTGAAGGAAGCCGTGAAGAAGATTAAAGATGACTACGATTATATCTTTATCGACTGCCCACCTTCACTAGGGCATTTGACAATGAATGCTTTTACGGCCAGCGACACAGTTCTAATCCCTGTGCAATGTGAATACTACGCACTTGAAGGGTTATCGCAACTCATGAACACGATCACGATGGTTCGCAAACACTTCAATCCGCAGTTGAAGATTGAGGGCGTTCTTTTAACGATGTACGATGCGCGTACGAACTTAGGGAACGAAGTGAAAGACGATGTGATTAAGTATTTCCGTGAAAAAGTATATAAAACAATTATTCCTCGAAACGTACGTCTATCTGAGGCGCCAAGTTACGGACAAGCGATTGTCGACTACGATCCTCGCTCTCGTGGTGCTGAAGTGTACATGGAGTTAGCAAAGGAAGTGTTGGCACATGAGTAAAAATCAAAAAGG
>CAKPVL010000084.1 GCA_934193545.1 uncultured Granulicatella sp.
TTTAAAACATTAAAACAAGCAAAATGGGTGAACTTAAGCCATCAAATCGATGCGAATAGCCCTCACTTCCCTGCTCTACCAGCATTGGAACAAAAAGATTTATTTACATTAAAAGATGGATTCCACGTCCAACAATTATCAGTGGTAACACAATACGGTACACATATTGACCCACCTTGCCACTTCTATGAAGGAGGACGCTTCCTTGATGAAATTGAGTTAAAAGATTTATTATTACCACTCTACGTCATTGACCGTTCAAAAGAAGTAGCCGAAAATCCAAACTTCGAATTAACAAAAGCGGATGTATTAGCATTCGAAGAAGAATACGGAAAAATCGAACCAGGTGCGTTTGTGGCATTCCGTAGTGACTGGTCACACCGCTGGCCAGACCAAGACGCGGTTCGCAATTTAGACGAAAACGACGTGCAACATACACCAGGTTGGGCAAAAGATGCGCTTGAATTCTTAATTCACGAACGTCATGTGAAAGCCGTTGGACACGAAACATTAGATACAGACTCAGGTGTTCACGCTGCCGCACATGGTTTAACAAACGAATACTACTTATTAAGCCAAGATATCTTCCAAGTGGAAGTATTAGCGAACCTTGACCAAGTTCCAGCAGTAGGTGCTGTAATTTCAATTTCATACCCTAACTGGAACCATACACCAGGCTCACCTGTTCGCGCCATTGCGTATTTACCAGAAGCTGAATAAACGAAAAGAGGAAAACATATGTCAAATCACGAAAACTGTAGCTGTTGTCAAAAAGCACCCTTTAGACTCGATCACGTAGGAAGTTTCTTACGTCCAGAACGTCTAAAAGAAGCCCGTGCGAAATTCAATGCCGGAGAAATCACTGCCGAAGAACTTGAACGCGTTGAAAACGAAGAAATCATCGCTCTAATCGAGAAAGAAAAAGAACTCGGCCTCAAATCTGTCACTGACGGTGAATTCCGTCGTGCATTCTGGCACTTAGATTTCTTAGAAAACTTAGATGGGGTTGAACTTGTTGAAGTAGACCACTTCTCTGTTCAATTCAAAGATAAAGATGTGAAGCCAAAAACATTACGAATCGTTGGGAAGGTTGATTTTTCAGAGAATCATCCATTCGTAAAACACTTCAAATTCTTAAAAGAGCACGCTGGCGATACACCGGTGAAACTAACGATTCCTTCACCAAGTATGTTGCATTTGATTACGCAAGTTCGTGAGAAAAACTATGTGCCAATTGAGCGCTACAAAGACAATGAAGCCCTCTTCTTTGATGATGTGGTGGCAGCATACCGTAAGGCGTTGCAATGCTTCTACGACTTAGGATGCCGCAATATTCAATTAGATGACACTAGCTGGGGTGAGTTCTGTGCGTTAGACAAACGTGAAGCGTACGAAGCGCGTGGATTTGACCTCGAACAAATCGCTCGTGACTATGTGGATGTGTTTAACCGTGTGATTGAATGGAAACCAGAAGATTTAGTGGTGAACATGCATATTTGCCGCGGAAACTTCCGCTCAACATGGTTCTCTAGCGGTGGTTATGAACCAGTGGCGAAGACGCTATTTGGTCATTGCCGTGTGGACGGATTCTTCTTGGAATATGATAGCGACCGTGCTGGAGACTTTACTCCTCTTCGCTATATTAAAGACCAAAAAGTCGTTCTTGGTTTAATTACGTCTAAATCAGGAGACCTAGAAGATAAAGATGAAGTCATTGCTCGTATTAAAGAAGCAAGCCAGTACGTTCCTCTTGAACAATTATGCCTCAGCCCTCAATGTGG
>CAKPVL010000085.1 GCA_934193545.1 uncultured Granulicatella sp.
AAAAAGACTCCTTTGTCTATTTGATATCTAAATGATATCACTCTGAAATCCAAAAAGCAATATAATAAGACTGATAGAAAATAAGTTATTAAATTCACAAAATGTTGTAAAGAGTAATTATTTATGGTATCATCTAACAAAAGCGGGAGGAAGAACAATGAATTCAAATAAAAAGAGATATTTAATTCGTAAACTTGTGGGACTTACTGCTTCGATGGCTATCGCGAGTATATTTGCACCATCAACGCCATCAATTACACAAGTTGCATTTGCTGAAGAGGCGCCTGCAGTAACTTATAAAGTAAAATATAAATTTATAAGTAATACGCCTGGAAAAGAATTACCTCAAAGAGTATTGGATGTATTACCTGGAGACGAAGAGTATCCTGTAGGTAGTTTAGTTCAACCAACAACTGAATTTAAAAAAGTAGTTGGTGAGGGAATACCACGCCAAGTTGTTGAAGGAGAAGGGTATTGGGTTTTCCAAGGGTTCGATTCAGATGCTAGAACAATCAAAAACGGGGATGTAGTATTTACAGGTAAATGGAAGTGGTTTGATTATATTGATTATTCATATGTAGTTGGTGGATCAGTATTTGTTCCTTTGCCAGAATCAATGAAAAATGAAGCAGCCAAACTTAAAACAACGCGTATTTCTTATGCGGATTTTGAAAATCATGTTGATATTCCTGAAAACTTAAAAATTATTCAGAAACTAATGAACTGGAATGAAGCTACTGGTAAGTACGAACCAATCATTATGAAAGATGACGATGCCCAATGGGAATACCATCCGAAGCCTGACCCGTCAGGAGACGGGTTGCGGGTAGAGTTAGATTACCATAAGAATTCGAAATTCCGCTATGACTTCCCAAAAGTTCAAGAATTTCTTAATCTTTATTGGAAACCAATACCTCGTAACGTGGAATATGAATTTGTTAGTGGAACAAAAGGCAAAGAGATTGAAGGAGTATTAGATCACTTAAAACCGTTTCACAAAGGAACTTACTACTATTATTATAGAAATCTAAAAGAGTATAGTGAAACGAAGATTGTTGCTGAGCAACCAAAGCAAACTACTTTTTACGATTCTACCAAAAAAGGAACGTGGACATTCGTTTCATATGATGTAACAGAAAAACTTCTTAGTGAGTGGGATCTTAATGGATGGAATTTAAAATTCACTGGTACATGGACGTTTGTTGCTGACGAAGAACCAGCGCCAGAAGAATCAACAGAAGAACAAAGCAATCAAACGGAATCAACTGATGAAAAATTAGAAACAACAGAAGTTCCAACGACTCAAAAGGAAGCAAATGTAGAACAACCAGAATCAACAGAAGTGCAGACTTCGGAGAAAGTAACAGAAGCAGAACTACCAAATACAGGGACAACAGGAGTCCTAACAACAGTTATAGTGGGAGTTTGTATAGCTTTGAGTGGGTTCGGATTATTTGTTCAAGGTCGTCGTAAAGAAGGCTAATGGATTCTCTTAGTGCGAATTACAATAGAAATAAAAACCCCTTCTAAGTATAATCTTAGAAGGGGTTTTACTTTTTAGTGATGCTATCAGTAACTTCGCTATACACCACATTAAGATTATCTCGAATCATTTTCAAGTTACTATAAAACAAGTAATAAGATGAACGTTACAATCGCAAGTCCACCTTGTTTCCAGATGATGCTGATTTGGCTAGTAAGTCCGCCGTATACTGCTAC
>CAKPVL010000086.1 GCA_934193545.1 uncultured Granulicatella sp.
TCTTGAATATCATGTGCTGTATGGTAGAAAATATCACCTGTTACAAAGGCATCTGCTCCGTTTCTGAGCGCATCCATGTAATAATTTCCGCCTGAGCCACCCATTACAGCGACTCTTGAAATAAGTCCATCTGGATTCACACGAGAAGGAACATAGCGGAGTCCCTTCAGGTTAAATCGCTCAGTAACAAAGGCGATAAATTCATCCCCTGTCATTGCTTTTGGAAGATTTCCAACTCGACCAAATCCTAAAGTCTTTCCTGAATTCTTCAATGAGAAAACGTCGATTGCTGGTTCTTCATAAGGATGTGCTTCTCTTAAGGCGCGTAAAACATCACTTAACACCTCTTCAGAGCAGACAACTTCTAGTTTGACTTCTTCTACAAATTCTCGTTGATTCAATGAACCAATAGTTGGATTTGCGTTCTCAACTGGTGTGAATTGTCCAACTCCAGAGCTTTGGAACGCACAGTCTTTATAGTTATCTCCGATTGTCCCAGCTCCTGCTTCAAACATCGCTGCTAAAACTTTATCTGCATCATTTTTAGGGACAAAAGTAATCACCTTCACAGACGGAACGGTAGTCGTTGGAGACATCACAGTTACATCAGATAATAGCAATTCATCTGCCAACCAATCATTTACTCCGCCTTCGACTACATCAAGGTTAGTATGTGCTGCATACACTGCAATATCATGCTTCAAAATTTGTTGGAACATTTTATTTTGCGGAACGGTTAAATCAAATAACGCAACTGGTCTAAAAATTGGCGGATGATGCGCAATAATTAAATCAACGTTTTTAGCAATCGCTTCTTCAATAACACTTGGACGAATATCCAGCGTTGTCATGATTACTTTAACTTCTTGATTCCAATCTCCAAAATGAAGTCCAATTGGATCTTTAGGAACCGATAGACTCTTTGGTACGCGTTTTTCAAAACGGCTTACCACATCTCTAACTGTTGGCACGATCAATCACTCCTTGCAATTCATTAAACGCTTTTTCAAACTGCGCAATTTTTTCATTTTGAGGCGTCTTACTCTTTTGTAATTGTTCCAGGATTTCTTTATTTTTACGGTTCATTCGGTTCCACTTTGCGACCGATAATTCAGATGGCTCTTTTAGTAAAACTGGACCGTATTTTAATTCTAATTCTGTGTATTCCACACGTTCGTTTACTGGTTCAGCTACAATAATTTCATATAAACGATGATTATCTTCAACGACCGTCTCATGAGTAATGCAGTACGAATGCTTCATTAACCATTCACGTACGAAATGCTCAGCGACGTTCGGCTGAAGAATGAGTCGCTCTTGGCCGTTTAAATGACCGCCACTACTTCCAGCCTCAAGGATGCGAGAAATGAGCTCTCCGCCCATCCCACAAATCGTAACAGCCGTCACTTCATCTTCTTTTGAAAGAATTTGCAATCCGTCCCCTAAGCGAACTTCGATACGATCTTCCATTCGATAATCACGAACTGTTTGCTTCGCTGATAAAAACGGTCCTTCAACTACTTCACCCGCAATCGCTGAAGTAATCTG